>NZ_DATBMI010000156.1:0-75349 GCF_036554925.1 Pedococcus sp. | reverse complement strand
CTCGAGCGCGGCGACCGTGCGGAAGCGGCCGTCCTCGTTCACCTTGACGATGGCGTTCCCGCCGGCGTCGGCGACGACGAGGCCCTCACCGGCGCGGGACAGACCCGCGGGGTTGCTGTCGACATCGGTGCCGTCGGGGTTCGCGTCGGCCTCGTACGCGAGGGCGTCGGCGAACACCTTGTGCTCGTCGCTGTCCAGCCGCCCGGTCACGACGGTGGCCAGGTGCTCGCCGGGCTTCCCGAAGCCGTCGCGCACCTCCTCGTCGGCGCCGAGCCCGATCGTGGCGTAGTAGCGGCCGCTGTCGGTCACCACGAGGTCCATCGGGCCGAGCGCCTCCACGTCGTTGGCGATGGAGGGCAGCCCGGTGACGACCCTCTCGTCGGCGCCGCTCGGGTTGACCCAGGTGATCGACCCGCTGAAGCCGAGGCAGGCCTCGACGAGCACCGGGTGCGGGGCGCAGACCCGCTGACCGCCTCGCCCGGACTCGGCGACGAAGACGTCCCCGTCGGGGGAGACGGCAAGGCTCCGCGGGCTGTGCAGACCGGAGGCGACGACTCTCCAGGACGGGTCGGCGGACGACGGTGCGGCGACGGTGAGTGCAAGGGCGACCCCCAGCGACCCTGCGGCTGCGAGCGTGCGCGAGGCACGACGGTGTCGGAACATGAGGACTCCTCTGGGTGGGGTTGGCCACCTCTCAGACTCATCCCGCTGCGGGCGCCGGGGTTCCGGCATCCGTCCTAGTCCGTCGCGGCTGTGTCGGGGGTCTCAGTCCTCCAGCCTCTCTGGGCAAGCACCCGGCCCGCACCTAGGCTCTGCTCATGGCCCCGGACATCCTCGCCGACCCGGAGACGGACCCCACTGCGACGTATGCCGTGGAGCCTGCGCTCGTGCGCCGCCTCACCTCGCGGGTGGTGTGCTCCCCTCGTCCGGAGCACCGGCTCACGCACACCCCCGTGGGTGGTGCGCCCCTGGCCTCGCTCCCGCTGTCCACGCCCGACGACGTGGCCGTCGCCGTGGAAGGGGCCCGTGCCGCGCAGCGGAGCTGGGCCCGCACCCCGATGGACCTGCGCGAGCGGATCCTGCTGCGCTACCACGACCTCGTCCTCGAGCGTCAGGTCGAGCTGCTCGACCTCGTCCAGCTCGAGTCGGGCAAGACCCGTCGACAGGCGTTCGAGGAGGTCGCCGACGTGGCCCTGGTCTCGCGGCACTACGCGCGACGGGCCGCGGGCTACCTGCGCCCGAGACGCCGGGCCGGACTGCTGCCGCTGGCCACGCGGACCGTCGAGCACCACCACCCCAAGGGCGTCGTCGGGGTGGTCTCGCCATGGAACTACCCGCTGACCCTCGCGGTCAGCGACGCACTGCCGGCGCTGATGGCGGGCAACGCCGTGGTGCTGCGCCCGGACCTGCAGTCCTCGCTCACCGCGCTGAAGGCGGTCGCCCTGCTCGTCGAGGCGGGCCTGCCCGAGTCCGTGCTCCAGGTCGTGCTCGGCGACGGGGCCACGGTCGGCCAGGCGGTCGTCGACCACGCCGACTACGTCAGCTACACCGGCTCGACGGCCACGGGCCGGCGGGTGGCCACGTCCGCGGCGGCCCGGCTCGTCGGCTGCAGCCTCGAGCTCGGCGGGAAGAACAGCATGTACGTCGCCGAGGACGCCGACCTCGACCGCGCGGCGGCCCGGGCGGTCGGCGCCTGCTTCTCCAACGCGGGGCAGCTGTGCGTGGCGATGGAGCGGGTGATCGTGCACGAGAGCGTCGCGGACGCCTTCACCGAGTGCTTCGTCGCCGCGGTGCAGGGGATGCGCCTCGGCAGTGACCTCGTCTACGGCTTCGACATGGGGTCGCTGGTGAGCGCCGAGCAGCTGCGGCGGGTCACCGAGCACGTGGAGGACGCCCGAGCCAAGGGAGCCCGGGTCCTGACGGGCGGTCGCGCCCGGCCGGACCTCGGCCCGTTCTTCTACGAGCCGACGGTGCTCACCGGGGTCACCGCGGCGATGGACGTGCGTGACGAGGAGACGTTCGGGCCGGTCGTGTCGGTCTACCGTGTCGCCTCCGACGAGGAGGCCATCCGGCTGGCCAACGACACCGACTACGGGCTCAACGCGGCGGTGTTCACGCGCGACGTCGCGCGCGGGCGACGCATCGCCGCGGCCATCGCGGCCGGCACGGTCAACATCAACGACGGCTACGGCGCTGCCTGGGGGAGCACGGCCGCGCCCATGGGTGGCATGAAGGCGTCCGGCCTCGGCAGGCGGCACGGCGCGGAGGGCATCACCAAGTACACCGAGACCCAGACCGTCGCCGTGCAGCGGCTGGTCCCCCTGTCGCCGTTCGCCGGGATGTCCGACGAGGCCTTCGCGACGGTGTTCACCGGTGTGCTGCGGGCCCTGAAGGCCAGCCGGCGTCCATGACCGACTACGACGTCGTCGTCGTCGGCTCGGGCTTCGGTGGCTCCGTCACCGCGCTGCGGCTGGCCGAGAAGGGCTACCGGGTCCACGTCATCGAGTCTGGCCGCCGCTTCTCCGACGAGGACTTCGCGAGGACCTCGTGGGACCTGCGCCGCTACCTGTGGGCGCCGCGGCTGAAGTGCTTCGGGGTCCAGCGCGTCCACCGGCTGCCGGACGTGATGATCCTCGCCGGGGCCGGCGTCGGCGGCGGGTCGCTGAACTACGCGAACACGCTGTACGTCCCGCCGCGCCCGTTCTTCGAGGACCCGCAGTGGCGTGACATCACCGACTGGCAGTCCGAGCTGGCCCCGCACTACGCGGTCGCCTCGCGGATGCTCGGGGTCGTCACCAACCCGTGCGAGGGGCCGGTCGAGGAGGTCATGCGCCGCACCGCCGAGGACCTCGGCGTCGGCGACACCTTCGCGAAGACCCCGGTCGGGGTCTTCTTCGGCGCGCCCGGCGTGCGCGTTCCCGACCCCTACTTCGGGGGAGCCGGCCCGGCTCGCACGGGGTGCACCGAGTGCGGCAACTGCATGGTCGGGTGCCGGGTCGGGGCCAAGAACACGCTGGTGAAGAACTACCTCGCGCTCGCGGAGGGCCTCGGTGCCACGATCGAGCCACTGCGCACGGTGGTGGACGTGCGTCCCGATGGGGCGGCCTACCGCGTCACGACCGAGGCCACCGGCGCCTGGGTGCGTCGGGACCGGCGCACCGTCACGGCCGGCCAGGTCGTGCTCGCGGCCGGTGCGTGGGGAACGCAGCGGCTGCTCCACACCCTGCGCGACACCGGGGCCCTGCCGGCGCTGTCGGACCGGCTCGGACACCTCACCCGGACGAACTCGGAGGCCATCGGCGGCGCGATGCTGGAGCGGGCGCCCTCCGGTGTCGACCTCACCCGGGGCGTGGCGATCACGTCCTCCTTCCACCCGGACCCGGACACCCACGTCGAGAGCGTGAGGTACGGCAAGGGCTCCAACGCGATGGGGGCCCTCGCGACCATCCTGGTCGACGGAGGGGGCAGGGTCCCGCGGCCACTGCGCTTCCTCGCGCAGGCGGTGCGCCACCCCGTGGTGTTCGCGCGGTCCCTCTCGCAGCGCCGGTGGAGCGAGCGGACCATCATCGGCCTGGTCATGCAGTCCCGCGACAACTCGCTCACCGTGTCGGGCCGGCGGGGCCTCCTCGGCGGTCGCACGCTCACCTCGCGGCAGGGCCACGGCGAACCCAACCCGACGTTCATCCCGGCAGGGCACCGGGCGATGCGAGCCCTCGCCCTCCGGCTGTCCGAGGCCACCGGGCTGCGTGCCTTCCCCGGCGGGTCGCTCGGTGAGGTCCTCGACGTGCCGATGACGGCGCACTTCCTCGGCGGTGCCGTCATCGGGTCCGACCCGGCCACCGGGGTCGTCGACCCGTACCACCGCGTCTGGGGCTACCCCGGCCTCCACGTCGTCGACGGCTCAGCCGTCTCGGCCAACCTCGGGGTCAACCCCTCGCTCACGATCACCGCCCAGGCGGAGCGGGCCATGTCCCTCTGGCCGAACCTTGGCGAGGCCGATCCGCGCCCGGCGCAGGGGGAGGGCTACCGCCGCCTCGACCCGGTGCCGCCCGCGCGCCCGGCGGTGGCGCGGTTCACCCGGCAGGTCGTGAAGAACTGAACCCGCGGGCGTGACACCGGCGCCCGGCCCGGAGACGGGACCGAGCGCCGGTGCCCAGCGGTCGGCTCAGCCGCCGGTCGATCCGGAGACCTGTCCTTCGACGGTGGCGCGCTCGGCGCCCCCGCCCTGCTCGATCTGCTGCTGGCCGCCGCGGCTCTGTACCTCGATCTTGCGTGGCCTGGCCCGCTCGGAGACCGGGATCGTCATCGAGAGGACGCCGTTCTCGTAGTGGGCGTGGATCCTCTCGAGGTCGAGTCCCTCGCCGAGACTGAGCTGGCGCATGTAGCTGCCCGACGCCCGTTCCTGGGCGATCCACTCGGCGTTCTCCTCCCCGCGCAGCGTGCGCTCCGCGCGCACCGTCAGGGTCGTGCCGTCGACGTCGACGTCGATCGACCCCGGGTCGACGCCCGGCAGGTCGATGTTGACGACGTAGTGGTCGCCTGCGCGGTAGAGGTCCATCGGCATCCAGCGTGGCGTGCGGGCCGTCGCAGAACCGCTCATCAGCTGGCTCGCCAGCCGGTCCATCTCGCGGAAGGGGTCAAAGACAACTGCCACTGAAACCACCTCCTGTGCTCGTGCCGGCCGCCACTCGGCGGGCCGGGTGTCGTGGCGTCGGGGTGGGCCCTCGGGCCGCCCCTGCCCCGTCCGCAGACGGGGGCACACCCATATTGTGCAAACACGAGGCGGCGGTGTGAAGTCCCGAGGGGGCGTCTCTCACAGGGGGATCGGGGCCGCCCCAGACGGCGGCTCCGCCAGCCCCCTGACCGGCGGGCGCCACCGTCTGGGTTGGGTGCGGCTGGAGACGAGCCGGGGGTGGTATCTCCAGCCGCACCACCCAGACAACGACGGCAGGTGGCGGTGGTTACGCATGTCGAACCATCGATTTTCCAGGCGACGAGCCACGGCGGCTACCGGGCCGCCCCCGCCGCCCCGGAGGCCCTCTCGTGCCCTTCGTCGCGCCACGACCGCCACAGCGCGGCATACGGGCCGTCCGCGGCGATGAGCTCGTCGTGGGCGCCGATCTCGCTGATCAGGCCGTCCTCGACGACGGCCACCCGGTCGGCGTCGTGCGCCGTGTGCAGGCGGTGGGCGATCGCGACCACGGTGCGGCCCTGGACCACGGCGGCCAGGGACCGCTCGAGGTGCCGCGCCGCCCTCGGGTCGAGCAGCGAGGTCGCCTCGTCGAGCACGAGGGTGTGCGGGTCCGCCAGCACCAGACGGGCCAGCGCGACCTGCTGGGACTGCGCCTCGCTCAGCGCGTGGCCGCCGCTACCCACGACGGTGGCGAGGCCGTCGGGCAGGGCCAGGGCCCACTCCGCGGCGTCGACCGCGGCCAGTGCCTGCAGCAGCTGGGCGTGGTCTGCCCCGGGCCGGGCGAGCAGCAGGTTGTCGGCGAGGGTCCCCACGAACACGTGGTGCTCCTGGGTCACCAGCGCGACCTGGCGGCGCAGGTCGTCGAGCTCGAGGTCGACCAGCGGCACGCCCCCGACGGCGACGGTGCCCTCCCGTGGGCCGTCGATCCCGGCCATGAGCCGCCCGAGCGTGGACTTCCCCGCGCCCGAGGGCCCGACGATCGCGAGGCGTTCGCCCGGGCGCAGGTCCAGGCTGACGCCGTGCAGCACGTCGTGGCCGCTGCGGTAGGAGTAGCGCACCCCGTCGACGTCGAGCCGGTCGCCGGTGGGTCGGCCGCCGGTGGCCTCGCGGTCGGGCGGCACCTCGCCGACGCCGATGACTCGCGCCAGCGACGTCGCACCCACCTGGATCTCGTCGAGCCACATGAGCAGGTCGTCGAGCGGGGCCACCATCTGGTGGATGTAGAGCGTCACGGCGGTGGCCGCGCCGGCGGTGATGTGGCCGTTCATGGCGAGGTAGCCGCCCCAGAGGACCGACCCGGCGACCGGCAGGAAGTGGCCGAACTCCACGTACGGGAACCAGCGCAGTCGCAGCCCCAGGGTGTACTGCTCCGCGTCGTAGCAGTCGCGCAGCGCGTCGAGGAACCGGCGCCGGCGGACCGGGCCGAGGGAGAGGGCGTCGATGGTGCGGGCGCCGTCGACCGTCTCCGAGACGACCCCGTTGAGGCTGGCGTACGTCGCGCGCTCCCACAGGTAGCCGTTGCCGGCGTACCGCAGGTAGCGCCGGGTCGTCAGCCAGTACAGCGGCAGCGCCAGCAGCATCGGCAGCACCGCCAGCGGCGCGGTGGCCGCCGCGGCGACACCCGTCATCACGACGGTCACCGCCGCGACGAAGATCGACGGGACCCCGAACCGCACGACGTGGGAGAGGGCCTCGACGTCGTTGGTGGTGCGGGCCACCAGGTCGCCGGTGCCGGCCCGCTCCACGGTCGACAGCGGCAGGTTCACGGCTCGCCCGACGAACTGCTCGCGCAGCTGGGCGAAGACGGTCTCGCCGAGGACGAACGACGAGCGCCGTGCAGCCCAGGTCAACCCGGTCTGCAGCAGCACCGCGCCGGCCAGCAGCAGCGCGATCCGGTCCACCTCGGCGAGGGCGCCCGCCCCGCCCCCGCCGCTCACCGTGTCGACGAGGCGTCCGACGAGCCACGGCCCCGCCAGGGCGGCGAGCGCGGCGAGGGCGTGCAGCCCGAGCACCAGCGCCAGGTACCGGCGGTGCTCCGCAGCCAGCCCACGGGCATGCCGCACGACCGCGGCCATGTCGGCGATCGGCAGCGTTCGCCGGGCGTGGTCCGTCCTCATCGTCCCGACCGTCGCCATGTCAGTCCGCCTCCCCTCGGATCACGACGTCCCGGTATGCCGGGTGGCCGGCCAGCAGGTCATGGTGGGCTCCGACGGCGGCGACCGCGCCGTCCTCGACGAGGACGACCTCGTCGGCCGCCCCGAGCAGGAGCGGGCTGGCGGTGGTGACCACCGTGGTGCGCCCGCGACGGGCGTGGGCCAGCCGTGCCGCGATGCGTGCCTCGGTGTGCGCGTCGACCGCGCTGGTCGGCTCGACGAGCACGAGCACCTCGGGGTCCGCGAGCAGGGCGCGGGTCAGCGCGAGGCGCTGCCGCTGGCCGCCGGAGTAGGACCGCCCACGCTCCTCGACCAGCCCGTCGAGACCCTCGGGCAGCGCGTCGAGGACGTCAAGGGCACTCGCGACGTGCAGCGCCTGGTGGACCGTGGCGTCCGAGTCGGCCGGCCGGCCGGCCAGCAGCTGGTCCCGGAGGGTCCCCGTGAAGAGCCGCGGGTCGGCCTCGCTGACGACGACGCGCTCGCGGACCTCGCGCAGCGAGAGCTCCGCCAGGGGATGTCCGCCCCAGGTCGTGTCGTGCGGGCCGGGCCCGAACCGCCCCAGGCGGTCGGCGATGGCCGCGGTGTCCTCCGGGCGGGCGGACACCAGCGCCGTGAGCCGGCCGGCCCGCACCGTCACCCCCGAGGCCGGGTCGTGCAGGTCGCCCGAGGGGGTCGGCATCGCGACGCGGCCGGGGGATCCAGGGGACTGGTCCGGCTCGACAGCCAGGATCCCCAGCACCTTCCGTGCGCCGATGTGAGCCCGGATCAGCCGGTCGACGAACTCGGTGACGGTGCGAAGCGGCATGGTGAGGAACGCGGCATACCCGTAGAACGCCACGAGCTGCCCCGCGCTGATCCGGCCGTCCACCGCGAACCGCGCGCCCACCCAGGTGACGAGGACGACGAAGACGCCCGGCAGCAGGACCTGCGCCGAGTCGAGCGCCGCCTGCACCCCGGCCACGCGGACCCCGACGGCGCGAACCCGCTGGGACTGGTCTGCGTAACGGGCCAGGAACGTCTGCTCGCCGCCGATGCCGCGCAGCACCCGCAGGCCGGCGACGGTGTCCGCGCCGAGGGTGGTGAGCCGCCCCGTCTGCTCGCGCTGTTCCGCCTGGCGGCGCTGGAGCGGGCGGACGACGAAGGAGAGCAGGGCGAGCAGGACCGGGCCGCCGAGCAGGACGAGCCAGCCGAGCGGTGGCGAGGCCGAGAGCAGGATCGCCCCGACGACGACGTAGCTGACGATGGCCCCGGTGAAGCGGGCCATGACGTCGAACAGGCCGCCGATGCGCATGACGTCGTTGGCGAAGACCGCGATGACCTCTCCCGACGGGATGGTGCGGGTGAGGGCCGGGCCGGCCTCCTCGATGCCGCGAGCGGTGAGCTGGGCGCTGCGGTAGGAGGCGTAGAGCCAGTTGTGGACCGCGAGGAAGTGGCGGGCGGCACCGGCTGCCGCGGCCACTGCGCCCAGCCCCAGCAGCGCCAGGGACCAGCGGACCAGGCCGGCGGTGTCACCGGCGACGATGCCCTCGTCGATGCCCCGCCCCACGGCGGCCGGCACGAGCGCGAGCGCGAGCATCCACACCATCCCGAGGAGGAGGCCGAGCAGCTGGGTGCGCCACTGCCGCGCCGCGGTCCAGAGCAGGAAGCGGAGCGGGGTCCGCGTGTCGGGGCGGCCCGGATCCGGGAACGGGATGGTCTGCATGAGGCTCACCACGGTAGGTGGCGGGCGTCGCCCGGCGACACCGGTTTTCCGGCCGCCCGGTGTGGCAGCGACGCTGCGACGTGGTGGCGGCCTACCGTGACGTGAGCGTGGGTCCGCCGGGGGATGTCCGCCGAGCCCGGGCCCGCGTCCTCACGCAGTCGAGGGAAGGTGCGAAGCGGTGATCGTCCGTCGCGAGCCGAAGTACGTGCGTCGACGCCGTATCGCCCTCCTCGTGGTCCTGGCCTTCCTGGCGCTGACGGTGCTGGGGGTCTCGCGACTGGTGGGCGCGCTCGCCGGTGGGGACGCCGCTGCGGCGCCGGCACCACCGACGGCCACGGCGCGGCCGACGCCGACCACTGCCGCCATCCCCGTCCCGGCCCGCAGCCCGTCGGAGGCGCAGGGTGCGCCCGGCCCCTCCGCCGAGACCGCGCTCGTGAGGGTCCAGCGGCTGACCGGTGACCTCGCGCCGAAGTCGGTCGTCGCCTCGGCGCAGGGCCTCGTCTTCGCGCAGAACATGATGTACAAGCACACGGTCAGCGCCTTCCGCGCGGACGGCGCGCTGCTGCGCACCATCCCCGACGCGGTGCGGCTGGCGGACTTCGGCATCGCCGGGCACCCCGGCACCTCCAGGGGCGCACCCGTCGAGATGGCGTTCAGCCCGGACGGCAGGCATGCCTGGGTGTCGAACTACGCCATGTACGGCAAGGGTTTCGGCCCCGAGGGGCTGGACACCTGCACCGCCGGCGACGGCACGGAGACGAGCTTCGTCTACCGGGTCGACACCGCGACGTTCGCCATCGAGCGGGTCGTGGCGGTCGGTGCCGTCCCCAAGTACGTCGCGGTCACGCCCGACGGTGCGCGGGTCCTCGTGACCAACTGGTGCTCGGCCGACCTCTCCGTCATCGACACGGCCAGCGCGAAGGAGGTCGCACGGATCCCGCTGCGCGGCAGCCACCCCCGCGGCATCGCCGTCTCGCCCGACAGCCGGACCGCCTACATCGCCCTCATGGGCTCGGACCGCGTCGTCCGCGTGGACCTCGGCTCCAGGTCGGTCTCCGACTACGCCCGCACCGGCGACGGGCCGCGGCACATCGTGCTCTCCCACGACGGCAGGCACCTCTTCGTGACCAACAACGGCGACGGCACCGTGAGCAAGCTCGACCGCGCCACCGGCCGGGTCGTGAAGTGGGTCCGCACCGGCAAGGAGCCCCGCTCGCTGGCGATCTCGGCCGACGGCGGGGCGGTCTACTCGGTCAACTACGAGTCGTCCACCGTCACGAAGCTGCGCACCTCGGACCTGGCGACGGTCGACGAGGTTCCCACCGAGCACCACCCGATCGGCATCACGTACGAGCCGACCCGCAAGGCCGTCTGGGTCGCCTGCTACGGCGGGAGCATCCTCGTCTTCGACGACTCGAGGCGTCCCGTAGCCTGAGCGGGTGCTGCGTACTGCCCTCAAGCCACGCTGGCTGGGCCTGTTCGTGGTCCTGGTCCTGGTCCTGGTGTCGTTCTTCTGGCTCGGGCTGTGGCAGCTCGACGTCGCCCGCGACAAGGGCCGCGAGGAGGTGGCCGCCGCAGCCTCCCGGGAACCCGTCGTGCCGATCGCCGCGGCCATCGGGCCGCACGCGCCATTCCCCTCCGGCGGCGCCGGTCGCCGGGTGACGGCCACCGGCAGGTATGCCGCTGACGGCCAGTTCCTCGTCGCGCCGCGGCGCCTCGACGGCCGGGACGGCTCGTGGGTCGTGACTCCGCTGGTGGTCGAGTCCACCGGGGCGACGCTGGCCGTGGTCCGCGGGTTCGTCCCCGCGTCGGCCGCGGCTCCCGCCCCGCCGGCGGGCCTGGTCACCGTGACGGCGTCGCTGGCTCCGGGGGAGTCCCCCTCCGAGGCGCCCGCCGAGGAGCAGGCGCCGGGCGGTGCGCCGGTACGGGGCTCGATCGACCTCGCCGTGCTCGTCAACGAGTGGCAGGGGGACCTGTACAACGCGTTCGGCTTCGCGGTGGAGGAGCGGACGGCCGGCGCCGGCTCCTCGCCGCTGCCGGCCGAGGGCCTGGCGCGGGTGCCGCCCCCGGTGATCGGCGAGACGGGGCTGTCGTGGCGCAACGCGGCATACGCCCTGCAGTGGTGGATCTTCGCCGCGTTCGCGGCGTACATGTGGTTCAGGATGGTGCGCGACGACCACCAGCTGGACCTGCAACGAGAGGAGTCCCATGTCTGAGCAGGTCCGTCCTGCACCGGCGCCCGAGAAGGTCCGCCGCTCGCTCGCCTTCTACAAGGTGATGTCGATCATCGCCGGAACGGCCGTGCTGATCCTGGTGGTGGTGATGGTCATCCGCTACGGCTTCGGCAACGAGGGGCCGTCGAAGGCGTGGAGCCCGATCCACGGCTGGCTCTACATGGTCTACGCGGCGTCGGTGATCAACCTCGGGTTCCTGCTCCGCTGGCCGCTCGGGCGGATGGTGCTCACCATGCTCGCAGGAGCCCTGCCGGTCGTGCCGTGGTATCTCGAGCGGCGGGTGGTGCGTGAGGTCGAGGGCTCGCTCGCCGGTAGCCTTGAGCCGTGACCGACGCCGCAGCCAGTGACGTGACCCAGGCCCCCGACGACGACCGCGTCGAGGCCTCCGAGGGCGACCGCGTGGAGGTGACCGCGATCGAGCTCCAGGCGCGGCCCGTCCTCGTCGTCGACTTCGGCGCGCAGTACGCCCAGCTCATCGCCCGGCGCGTGCGTGAGGCCAACGTCTACAGCGAGGTCGTTCCGCACTCGATGAGCGCAGCCGACATGCTGGCCAAGGACCCCGCCGCGATCGTGCTCTCGGGCGGGCCGTCCTCGGTCTACGAGGAGGGCGCCCCGGGTCTCGACCCCGAGCTGCTGCAGGCCGGGGTTCCGGTGTTCGGCATGTGCTACGGGTTCCAGGCGATGGTCCAGGCCCTCGGCGGTGTCGTCGCCCGGACCGGCCTCGGCGAGTACGGCGCGACCCCCGCCCAGGTCAGCGACACCTCGTCGGTCCTCTTCAACGGCCAGCCCGACGAGCAGTCGGTGTGGATGAGCCACGGCGACTCGGTGACCGAGGCGCCCGACGGCATGCGCGTGACCGCCTCGACGGCCGGCGCCCCCGTGGCGGCCTTCGAGGACGACGAGCGCAGGCTGTACGGCGTGCAGTGGCACCCGGAGGTCATGCACTCGACCTTCGGCCAGCGGGTGCTCGAGAACTTCCTCTGGCGGGGTGCCGGCATCGAGGCTGACTGGACCGCCGCCAACGTCGTCGACGAGCTGGTCGGCACGATCCGCGACCAGGTGGGTGAGTCGCGCGTGCTGTGCGCCCTCTCCGGGGGCGTCGACTCCTCCGTCGCGGCGGCCCTCGTCCAGAAGGCCGTCGGCGACCAGCTGACGTGCGTCTTCGTCGACCACGGGCTGCTGCGGGCCGGCGAGGCCGAGCAGGTCGAGAAGGACTTCGTGGCCGCGACCGGTGTCGACCTCGTCGTCGTCGACGCGCGCGAGCGGTTCCTCACCGCGCTCGCCGGGGTCTCCGACCCCGAGGAGAAGCGCAAGATCATCGGGCGCGAGTTCATCCGCGTCTTCGAGCAGGCCGCGCGCGACGTCGTCGGCTCCCACGCCGGGGCCGACGACCACCCGGTGGAGTTCCTCGTGCAGGGCACGCTCTACCCCGACGTCGTGGAGTCCGGGGGTGGCACCGGCGCGGCCAACATCAAGTCGCACCACAACGTCGGCGGGCTGCCCGACGACCTGCAGTTCAAGCTCGTCGAGCCGCTGCGGGCGCTGTTCAAGGACGAGGTCCGCCAGGTGGGGCTCGAGCTGGGCGTGCCGGAGGCGATCGTGTGGCGCCAGCCCTTCCCGGGCCCCGGCCTGGGCATCCGCATCGTCGGTGAGGTGACCGCGGAGCGGCTCGAGGTGCTGCGGGCCGCCGACGCGATCGCGCGCGAGGAGCTCACCACCGCCGGGCTCGACCGTGACATCTGGCAGTGCCCCGTGGTGCTGCTGGCCGACGTCCGCTCGGTCGGGGTGCAGGGTGACGGCCGGACCTACGGCCATCCGGTCGTGCTGCGGCCGGTGTCGTCCGAGGACGCCATGACCGCGGACTGGACCCGCGTGCCCTACGACGTGCTGGCCAAGATCTCGACGCGCATCACCAACGAGGTGCGTGAGGTCAACCGCGTCGTCCTCGACGTGACCAGCAAGCCGCCGGGGACCATCGAGTGGGAGTGAGCAGATCGGCCTCCGGGTGGAGGTGACGTCGTGAGCAGGGGAACCCTCAGCAGGGGCGTGCTCCGGCACGTCCTCATCGGCCCGCCGGTGAGGCTCGCCACCCGGATGACGGTCCAGGGGCGCGAGCACGTGCCTGCCACCGGGCCGCTGATCGTCGCCTCCAACCACCTGTCCTTCGTGGACTCGATCGTGATCCCGCTCGCGTGCCGGCGGCAGGTGCACTTCCTCGGCAAGGCGGAGTACTTCCAGGGGACCGGACTGCGCGGCGCGGCGGTCCGCTGGTTCCACTCGACGGGCGGCACCATCCCGGTCGACCGGAGCGACCCTCGGGCCGCGGCCCGGTCGCTCGAGCTCGGCGAGGAGGTGCTGCGCCGCGGGGAGGCGTTCGGCGTCTACCCCGAGGGCACGCGCTCGCCCGACGGCCGGCTGCACCGGGGCCGCACCGGAGTGGCCCGCATGGCGCTGAGCACCGGAGCCACGCTGGTCCCCTGCGCCGTGGTCGGCACGGACCGGGTCCAGCCGCCGGGCTCCAACAGCTTCCGCCCGGCGAAGGTGACGGTGCGGTTCGGCGCGCCCATCGACGTCGACGCCCTCTCGCGCCGCTACCAGAAGGCGGCACTGCTGCGGGCCGTCACCGACGAGCTGATGGAGGCGATCGGCGCCATGAGCGGGCAGGAGCGGTCCGGGCGCTACGCCAGCGACGTCAAGGCGGAGCTCGCCGCTCGTGAGCCCAGCGGCGCCTGACCCCGACACCCCGCCCGACGCCCAGCCCGACCCGCGGGCGGTCCGTGCGGCCGCCGCCAACGTGGCCTGGTGCGAGACGGTGTGCCGCGTGCACGGCACACCTGGGTCCCTCGCCCGGGGGATGTGGCTGGCCGGTGGCCAGCCACCGACGTACTACCCGGACGTCGTGACGCTGCGACCCGGCACGGACGCGGCCGAGGTGGCTCGAGCCGTGCCCCACAGGGACCGGGCCTCGGTCAAGGACAGCTTCGGCGACGTCGAGCTGGGCGGTCTCGGCTTCGAGGTGCTGTTCGAGGCCGAGTGGATCTGGCTCGAGGCTGGGTCGCCGACCGCCCCGACCGCGCCGACCGGGGTGTCGACGCCGACGACGCCGACCGGGGTGTCGGGAGCGGCGGTCACGGGCCCCACGTGGGCCGAGGTCGCCGACGCGGCGGCGCTGGGGGAGTGGGCCGCGGGCAGCGGGCAGTCCGGCACGTTCCTTCCCGCGCTCCTGTCGGACCCGGCAGTGCGGTTCCTCACCGCGCACGCCCACGGCGAGGTGGTGGGGCGGGCGGCGCTGTGCCTCGGGGCGGGTGCGGTCGGCGTGAGCAATGTCTGGTCCGGTGGGCCCGGGGTGTGGGCGACGCTCGGCGACGAGGTCGCCAGGCTGTTTCCCGGGCACCCGATGGCCGGCTACGAGCAGGGCGCCGACCTCGCCGAGGCGGT
Organism: Pedococcus sp.; assembly: GCF_036554925.1. Lineage (NCBI taxonomy): Bacteria > Bacillati > Actinomycetota > Actinomycetes > Micrococcales > Intrasporangiaceae > Pedococcus > Pedococcus sp. Next base: position 61,129 of record NZ_DATBMI010000156.1, on the reverse strand, counting down.
GGCGACGGGATTCGCGCCGGTCGGCCCCCTGCGCGTGTGGGTGCGCTGCTGACCGGTGCGCTGCTGGCTGGTTCGCGGCTGACGGGTTCGCCGCTGGCCGGTTCGAGGCTGACCGGTTCGCCGCTGGCCGGTTCGCCGACTACCCTCGATGCGCGTGCGCCACACCCTCTGGATGACCGTCGTCGCCGTGATGCTGTGTGCCTGCGGGGGAGGCGCCCCGGCGACCCGTGCGGCGGCTCCGTCGTCGCCATCGTCGAGCGTGACGCCGACGCCCACGCCGAGCACGACGACCCGCACCGCGGCGCCGAAGCCCAAGCCCAAGCCGAAGACCACCGCCACCACCAAGGCCCCAGCCCCCGCGCCGAAGCCCAAGCCGAAGCCACGCCCGGTCGGGCTGGTGGGTGACACCCGCAACGCGCTGGCGTTCGCGCCGCTGGGCAACCCGGGGGCGGTGACGGTCGAGGGGTCGGTGCCGAGCTCCCGCGCCTGGTCGACCTCGAAGGTGCTCGTCGTGGCAGCCTTCCTCGACACCGTGGTCGACGGTGACCCGAGCCGGCTGACCTCGGAGCAGCGCACGCAGATCACCCGGGCCCTGACCGAGTCGCACATGGAGTCCGTGCTCGCCCTGCGGGACCAGATCCCCGGCAGCCCGGGGGCAGCGATCACTGCGGTCCTGCGGTCGGTGGGGGACACCTCGACGGTGGCGCCCGACCGCTCGCAGGGCTCGATGCAGTGGACGATCCGCCAGCAGGTGAAGTTCATGGCGGCGCTGTACGGAGGCCGCGTCGTCTCGCGGGCCGCGAGTGCCCACATCCTGAAGGCCATGCGGCCCATCCCGGAGCACCGGTGGGGCCTCGGGAGCATCGGGGCGGGCCCGTTCAAGGGCGGCTGGCTGCGCGGCGACACGGAGACCCGGCAGATGGGCATCGTGGGCGGGTATGCCGTGGCGATCATCACTGCCGGCGTCGGGCCGGCCGTCGTGCAGACCGATGGGGACGCCGCCCACGTGCAGCAGATGAACTACCTGGCGAGTGTGCTGAAGCGGCGTCTGGCGGCGCAGTAGGCCCGGGCCGGTGGTGCGCCGGTGGTGCGCCGGTAGTGCGCTGGTGGTGCCCCGGTGGTGCCCTGTGGATGACGCCACGGCGTTGTCGGCCCAACCGCCTATGATCGAACACATGTTCGATCGACTCGCGGAGGCGCTGCGCCTGGTGCAGGAGGAGTTCGAGGCCTCCCGCACCGGTCCGACCTCGCTGTCGGACGCCGAGCTGGCCGAGCGGGTCGAGGCGTCTCAGCGGGTCGTCAACGCCGCGTCCGCCGTGCAGGTCCAGCGGATGGCGCAGTACGCCGCACGCGAGGACGTGCGCCACGAGGACGGTACGCTCGGGCAGCAGGACAGGCCGCTCGGGCACGTCAGCGAGTTCGCCTCGGGCGTCGTCGGGCCTGCGCTCGGGCTCTCGCCCGCCGCCGCCGACACCAAGGTCGGAGTCGCGGCGCGACTGGCCTCGGTCATGGCTCCCACGCTGCGTGTCATGGCGGCCGGCGAGCTGGACGAGTGGCGGGCGACCGTCCTCACCCGTGAGCTCCTCGATGCCGGTCCCGACACCATCGCCGCGGTCCAGGACGTCGTCCTGCCCGGTGCTGGTGGCCGCACGGCCGCGCAGATCAGGGTGCACGCGCGCCGGGCCCTGTCACGCCTGGAGCCGGAGGCGCTGGTCGAGCGGGTGCGCCGGTCACGCGAGGAGCGAGGGCTGTGGCGGCGCCCCGGCGAACCCGGCGTCAGCGAGTGGCTCGCGGTCCTGCCGAACGAGACGTCGGCCGCGTGCTGGGCGGCGGTCGACGAGCTGGCTCGCCGGTACCGCGCCGACGGCGACGCCCGGACGCTCGACCAGGCTCGAGCGGACGCCATGGCCGACCTGGTGCTGGGCAACGCGACGGTGCGCACGACCGTGACCTTCGCGCTGCCCGCCGTGCCTGCCATGGCGTCGGCGCAGACTGCTCTCGGCCGGTCCGTCGCGGGGGCCACCGCGGCTGCTGGCGGCGCCGCTGGTGTCGCCCCTGCCGCTGGCCCCGTCACGGCTCCTGCCGACGGCGCCGCCGGGCTGTACGACGTGTCCGGTCTCCCACTGCCGGTGGACACGCTGCCGGTGGTGGAGGTGCCCGGCGTCGGCGAGGTGCCCGGTGAGGTCGTCCGCCAGATCGCCGGTGCGTTCGGCACCCGCGCCCTGCTCGCCCTCTGCGACTGGCAGTCGGGGACCCTCGCGTCCGAGACCTGCGAGGCCTACCGGCCGCCACCCTGGCTCGAGCGCCTGGTCAAGTCTCGCGACGGCACCTGCCGGTTCTTCGGCTGCACCGTCGCGGCCTCCCGGTGCGATGTCGACCACGTGGTGTCCCACCCGCGCGGCCCGACGGATGTGGCCAACCTGATGTGCCTGTGCCGGCACCACCACCGCCTCAAGCAGCAGGACCGCTGGCGCGTGTCCATGACACCGGACGGCGTGGTCACCTGGACCACCCCGGTCGGCGACCAGTTCACCACCTGGCCCGTCGACCACCTCGGGGTCCGCGACCTGGCCTCCTGACCCGGCGTCGTGACCCGGCGTCGTGACCCGGCGTCCTGACCTGGCGTCCTGACCCGGGCTGCCCTCTCGGCCCCTCGGCTTCTCGTCTGCGCAGGCGGCAGGCGGCAGGCGGCGCAGGCGAGGCGTGTGCCACGCACTAGGGTTGGTCCGTGCTGAGGACGACAGCGGCCGTGGTCGCAGGCAAGGCGGCCCGGGCCGCGTCGAGGCTCCGGGGCGGCGGGTCGGCCCTGCCCGGCCTGGTGGCCGAGCGGATGGACCCCGGTTTCCTGACCCACGCGCTGGCACACGTCCCGCGCGGCATCGTCGTCGTGAGCGGCACCAACGGGAAGACCACCACGACCAAGATGCTGGTCGCGATCCTGCGGGCCCACGGCCTCGACGTGTTCACCAACCCCACCGGCAGCAACTTCACCCGTGGCGTCATCTCCTCGATGCTGGGCGAGCTCCCCGTGAACGGCCGACTGCAGGCGGACATGGCCGTTCTCGAGCTCGACGAGGCCCACGCCCTCAAGTTCGCGGACGCGGTCAGGCCCACGCACTCGCTGCTGCTCAACGTCGCCCGCGACCAGCTCGACCGCTTCGCCGAGATCGACCACACCGCTCAGCTGCTGGCGTCCCTGGCGGAGCAGACGACGGACGGCGTCGTCCTCAACATCGACGACTCGTTCATCTCGCGCATCCGCGACCGCGTCGGTGACCGGGTCGCGGTGCGCTACTTCGGCGTGGACTCCTCGATCGCCGACCGGCTGCCCGAGCTGCAGGAGCAGGACGTGCGGTTCGACGACGACTTCACGCCACCGCGACCGGGTCCGGAGGACGGGCTGCTCAAGCCGAGCGACGAGCGGGAGTTCGAGGTCCTGTTCGGCGACGGCCCCCACGTCGGCCCGCTGCAGCTCCAGCAGCGAGGCCTGGCGGCCATGATCAACGCGACCGCAGCCACGACGGCCGCACGGGCGCTGCTCGGCGCCGACTTCGACCCCGAGCGGGCGGCCGCCGCGCTGCGCTCGGTCACCCCACCGTTCGGGCGGGGCGAGGTCGTGCAGGTCGACGGCCAGCCGCTCGAGCTGGTGCTGGTGAAGAACCCGGCAGGCTTCACAGTGGCGCTCGGCACCTACGGCAGCACGCCGGTCAGCACCATGATCGCCATCAACGACAACTACGCCGACGGTCGCGACGTGTCCTGGCTGTACGACGTGTCCTTCGACAGCCTGCGCGAGCGCGGCGTCGCGATGACGAGCGGGGTCCGGGCCTACGACATGGCGCTGCGCCTGGAGTACGACGACGTGCCGGTCGACGCGATCGAGCCCGAGCTCGACACCGCCCTCGACGCCTTCCTGGCCGCGCACCCCGACGAGCCCAAGCGGATCTTCTGCACCTACACGGCGATGATGGGCCTGCGCCGCACCCTCGCGGCGCGCTACGACCTGCCCGACATCGGCGAGGAGGCATCATGACCGAGCAGCCCGCGGTGCACAGCCCCTTCAACGCCCGGCCCGCCCACACCGACGTCCCCATCCCGGGCGAGCCCGAGGGCTCGGCGCGGGTGCCCAGCGCCGAGAACGCCGGCAAGGGCGTCATCAACCTGGTCCACCTCTACCCGCGCGAGATGAGCATCTACGGCGACCTCGGCAACACCCGCTGCCTGGCCGCCCGGATCCGCCGGCACGGCTACAGCCCCGTGGTGCACCAGCACCACCCGGGCGGCGAGTTCCCCGCGGAGCCGCACCTCATCGTCGGGGGCGGCGGCCAGGACTCCGGTCAGGTGCGCGTCGAGGACGACCTCGAGCGCATCGCGGACCAGCTGCGCGACCTCGCGGAGACCGGCACCCCGATGCTGATGATCTGCGGCATGTACCAGCTCTTCGGCAACGCGTTCATCACGGTCGAGGGCAGGCGCCTGCCCGGGCTCGGCATCCTCGACGTGACGACGCAGGGCAACGCCAAGCGGATGATCGGTCCCGTCGTCCTCGAGACCGAGTTCGGGGAGGTCGTCGGCTACGAGAACCACTCGGGCTCGACCACGCTGGGTGCGGGCCAGTCCGCGTTCGGGAAGGTCCGCTCCGGGTTCGGCAACAACGGCACCGACCAGACCGAGGGCGCCCGCGTCCACAACGTCGTCGGGTCCTACCTCCACGGCCCGATCCTGCCGGCCAACCCGGCCCTCGCGGACGCGCTCATCGGCTGGGCGGCCGAGCGCGCCACCGGGCGTCCGTTCGAGCCCGTCAGCCAGGACGACGCGGTGGCAGACCAGGCTCGGATGCGGCAGGTCCGCCGCCTCGCCAGCTAGGGCCCTCCCCGCCCGAGCCTGCGTCGTCCACCGGCAGGCTCTTCGGGCTGAGCGTCCAGGCCACCCAGCCCAGCGCGCCGAGCGGCACCTCCATCAGGTGCGTGTAGACCGAGAACAGGACGACCCCGGCCGTGGCCTCGGCGGGGTTCGCACCCCACGCCACCAGCGCAGCCGCCGTGGCGGTCTCGGTCACGCCGAGGCCGCCGGGCGTGACGCCCACCGCGGTGAGGAGGCGTCCGATCGCGTAGGCGGCGAAGACCTGCCCGTAGAACATCTCCACGCCGGTGATCCGCAGGCAGAGCACGAACAGCACGAAGTAGATGCCGAAGAAGCCGGCCAGGCCCAGCGTCATCTGCAGCCACCCGGTGCGCACGACGTCGTTGATCCGGGCGCGCAGGTCGATGACCAGGGCGCGCACGCTCATGGTGCTCGACTCCCTGCGGCGGCGGGTCAGCGGCCGCAGGAGCCGGTCGATCGTCCGGCCGATCGCCAGGGCCGCCCGCTCCGAGACGAGGATGGCGACGAAGGCGGCCAGCAGGCCCAGGCCGCTGATGCTGGCGGCCACGGCGGCGTCCCGCAGCGCTGGCGGCACGTTCTCGGCCCCCCACGTCAGGCCGAGGATGGCCACGACGGGCAGCGCCACCCGGGCCAGCACGTTCCACACGCCGGTGACGATCGCCATCGTCGAGATGTCGCGCCGCGAGAACCCCCAGGTCCGGCAGATCGAGTACGTCGCGGCCAGGCCGGCCGCGCCACCGCCGGGGAGCAGGTTGCCGATCGAGGAGCCGCAGACGTTGACGATCAGCGCCTGGTAGTGCCGCAGCCCGCGCAGGGACGCCGTGAGCGTGAACGTGTAGCAGTACAGCCCGACCACCACCAGGCCCAGCAGCCCGGCCGCGGTCGTGAACGGCACGCTCGCCAGGACCTCGAACACCTCGGACCAGCTCGTCTTGGCGAAGTGCGGCAACCCCCAGATGAGCAGGCCCGCGGCCAGGGCAAGGCCCACCCCGACCTGCGCCGCGCGTCGCAGACGGGGCGGTCGGCGCCGCGGGACGGCAGGCCCCGTCCCGTCCTGGATCCCGCCCCCCGGCTGAGTCACGAGAGCCCTTCGAAGATGTCCCGCAGCACGGGAGACCCGGGCCGCCTGGTCGGGTCGATGAACCACTCCCGGCCGAAGACCAGGTCGTACAGCGGGCGCGGAATGCGCAGGAAGGCTGCGAGGGTGCGGTCCGCGCCACCGTCGGCGCTGGCCTGCGAGGCGTGGGCGCGCATGGAGGCGCGCTTCGCGGCGGCATACCGGCGCACGCCGACCCGGTGGGTGATCTCGGCGCGGGGGCTGAACGCGCGCTCGAAGGAGGTGGGGTCGAACTCGGGTGGGAACCGGTAGAGGCGGCCGACCAGCCTGATGGCCCGGCAGATCGTGTCGCGCGGCACGGTCGCCTCCAGCAGCCGGGGGGTCCTCGCCAGCCGGGCGGCCAGTGCGCCGACCTCGTGCACGCGCACGTGGTCGGGGTGGCCGTAGCCGCCGTTGCGGTCGTAGGTGAGCAGCACGTCGGCCGTCTCCTCCCGCAAGATGGCCGCCAGCCGCTCGGCCGCCTCCTCGACGGTGGCGCGCACGAAGGGCGTCGAGCCCCCGACGGGCTCTGCGGTTCCGTCGAGCCCGCTGTCGGAGTACCCCAGGTGCTCCACCCTCGCCACCCCGAGCGCGCCGGCGCTCTCGCGCAGCTCCGCCAGTCGTCGCTGCGCGAGGCGGCCGTCCCCGGCATACGCCCGGGAGGCCAGGCCCTGGGCACCGTCCGTGGCCACGACGAGCACGACGCGGTGCCCCTCCGCCGCGGCGCGTGCCATCGTCCCGGCGGTGAGCAGGGCCTCGTCGTCGGGGTGGGCGTGGAACGCGAGCAGCGTGTGGGTCATCACAGGCCATCCTGTCGCATGGCAGGCTCTAGCCTGTGAAGGTTGCGCTGCTGTCGGACTGCTACTTGCCCCGGTTGGGTGGGATCGAGGTGCAGGTCCACGACCTCGCGGCGCAGCTGGGCGCCCACGGGCACGAGGTCGAGGTGTTCACCGCCACCCCCGGGAGCCACGGTGAGCGGCACGGCTTCGTCGAGCAGGTCGACGGGACCAGCGTGCACCGGATGGCCCTGCGGCTGCCGTGGGAGCTGCCGGTCAACCCGCTGGCGCCACCGGAGGTCCGACGCCGTCTGGCCGCTGGAAGGTTCGACGTCGCGCACGTCCACATGGGGGTCGTCAGCCCCTTCGCCACCGACATGGCCGACGTCGCCCTCGGCCTGGGCCTGCCGACGGCGATCACCTGGCACTGCCTGATCGAGCGGTCGCAGCTCGCCTTCCGGCTGACCGGCCACGCCCGCCGCTGGGCCCGGCGCGGTGCCGCGCTGAGCGCGGTCTCCGGGGTCGCCGCAGCCTCGGTGGGGGGCATCGTGGGCCGTGGCGCGGAGGTCGAGGTCCTTCCCAACGGCATCGACGTGGGGCAGTGGGCGCCGCCCACCCCCCACGAGCACCCGGAGGGTGCTCCGGTGCGGGTCGTCGCCGCCATGCGGCTCGCGGCGCGCAAGCGCCCGGTCGCGGTGCTGGAGGTCGCCGCCCGGGCCCGCGAGCTGCTGCCCCCGCAGGTGCACTTCACCCTCGACCTCATGGGTGAAGGGCCCGAGCGCCGCCGTCTCGAGCGCTTCGCCGCCACCCACCACATGGAGTCCTGGGTCCGGCTGCCCGGCCGGGTCACCCGCGACGAGCTGCGCGAGCGCTACTGGGCGTCCGACCTGTACCTCACCCCGGCGCGGCTCGAGGCGTTCGGGATCGCTGCCCTCGAGGCCCGCACCGCCGGGCTTCCCGTGCTCGCGCGGGTGGGCACCGGTGTCACCGAGTTCGTCGAGGACGGCGTCGACGGCCTGCTCGCGAAGGACGACGACGCGCTCGCTGCGGCCCTCGCGCGCCTTGTCGCCGACGACACCCTGCGCGGCCAGCTGGCCAAGCACGCCGCCACGAGCCCGCCGAGGCAGTCCTGGCCCGAGGTCGTCGCGATGGCCGAGGCGGAGTACGCCCGCGCGAGGTCGATGCGGTGAGCACCCCACAGACCCCGCCGCCCGCCCGCCCCCACCAGGCCGACCTGCACGTCGCCGGTGTGGATGCCAGCGGGGAGCGCGTCGTCGTCTTCCGGCTCGCCCACGGTGTCGACCCGGTCCGGGCCCTGCGAGGCCTCGGCTGGGTCTCGGAGGGGGTGCGCGACATCGACACCGTCACCGACCGGGGTCACGAGCTCACCCTCGTGTATGCCGTGCGGCCGGCCGCCGCGGGCGACGCGCCGGCCGCGGAGGTCGCCGTGCCCACCGACCCCAGCCTCGTCCGCGCGCCAGGCGAGGACGTGCACCCGTACCAGCGCGCGGCGGCATACGGCCTGGTGCACAGTGACCGCGGCGTGCTGCTCACCCAGCTCTCGGAGACGACGAACGCGGCGGGCCGCTGGACCCTCCCCGGCGGGGGGATCGACGCCGGCGAGTCGCCGTTGCAGGCCCTGCACCGGGAGGTGTGGGAGGAGAGCGGCCAGGACATCGAGGACGCCGAGGTGCTCGACATCCACACCCAGCACTGGATCGGCCGGGCCCCGAGCGGGCGGCTCGAGGACTTCCACGCCGTGCGCATCGTCTTCACGGCCCTCTGCCCGCGTCCCACCGACCCGGTGGTCTACGACGTCGGCGGCTCCACCGCCGCGGTGCGCTGGGTCGACCCGGCCGACCTGGGGCGGTACCGCATCACCCGCTCGTTCGCGCCGCATCTCGAGGCCTGGCTGAGGCCCTGACCCCGAGCCGCCCGGTCACTACCATTTCCCGGGTGAGAGCGAGGGCCGCGCGCGCCGGCTCACCGGCGCGCCAGACCGAGGCCAGGCGCCGCGCCCTGCTCGGCCAGCTGTCCGGGCCGCTGCGGGCGTTTCTGGGCACCGAGGCGGCCAGCGCCGGGATGCTCCTGGCCGCCACCGCCATCGCGCTGGTGTGGGCCAACTCGCCGCTGTCGGAGTCCTACACCAGCCTCTGGCACACCCCGCTCTCGGTGCAGGTCGGCAGCGCGGAGCTGGCGATGGACCTCGGCCACTGGGTCAACGACGGGCTCATGGCGCTCTTCTTCTTCGTCATCGGGCTCGAGGTGCGCCGCGAGCTCTCGATCGGCGAGCTCACCCAACGGCGCCGGGTGGTGGTGCCGCTCGTGGGCGGAGTGCTGGGGATGGTCGTGCCCGCGCTGCTCTACCTCGCGCTCAACCCTGCCGGCGAGGCCGCCCGCGGCTGGGGCGTCGTGATCGGCACGGACACGGCGTTCCTCCTCGGCGCGCTCGCGCTCGTCGGGCCCGCCTGTCCCACCCAGCTGCGGGTCTTCCTCCTCACGCTGACGGTGATCGACGACATCGTGGCGGTCACCGTCATCGGAGTCGCCTACTCGGACGCGCTGCAGCCGGTGTGGCTCGCGGCGGCGGCCGGTTGCCTGGTGCTGATGTGGCTCCTGGGCCGGTGGGGCGTCTGGCGCGGGGCGGCCTACGTCCTGGTCGCCCTCGCGCTCTGGCTCGCCACGCTCGAGTCCGGGCTCCACCCGGCCATCGCCGGCATGACGGCCGGGCTGCTCATGGCGGCGCGGACCCCGGAGCGCCACGAGGTGGAGGGAGCTGCGTCGCTGGCCCGCGCGTTCCGGCAGTCGCCGCGGGCCGATGTCGGTCGCAGCGCCCAGCTCGGCTTCCAGCGGGCGATCTCGGTCAACGAGCGGATGCTCATGGTGCTGCACCCGTGGACGAGCTTCGCGGTCGTCCCGGTCTTCGCCCTCGCCAACGCAGGGGTCGACCTGCGCGGCGGGATGCTCGGCGAGGCGCTGCGCTCGCCGCTCACCTGGGGTGTGGTCGTCGGCCTGGTGCTCGGCAAGCTCGTGGGCGTCGGCCTCGGGTCCCTGTTGGCCGTGCGGCTCGGCCTGGGCCGGCTCCCGCAGGGCGTCGGGGAGGGGCAGGTGCTCGGCGGGGCCGCCCTCTCGGGCATCGGGTTCACCGTCTCGCTGCTCATCGTCGGCCTCGCCTTCGAGAGCGAGCGCCAGCAGGACGCCGCCACCGTGGGGGTGCTCCTGGCTGCCTGCGCCGCGGTGCTCCTCGGTTGGCTCGTCTTCTGGGCCGCGGCCCGGTTCCGCGGCGAGCGCACCGCCGGCCTGCCGATGCTGCTCTCCGAACCGGTCGACCCGGCCCGCGACCACATCCGCGGGCGCGTGGAGGCGCCCCTGACCCTGGTCGAGTACGGCGACTTCGAGTGCCCCTTCTGCGGCCGGGCCACCGGGGTCGTGCGGGAGCTGCGGGAGCGGTTCGGCGTCGAGCTGCGCTACGTCTTCCGCCACCTCCCGCTGGCCGACGTCCACCCGTGCGCCGAGCTCGCAGCCTGCGCGACCGAGGCCGCGGACGCCCAGGGCAGGTTCTGGGAGATGCACGACGTCCTCTTCCGCCACCAGTCCCAGCTCAGGCCTGAGGACCTCCTCGGGTATGCCGCGGACCTCGGCCTCGACGTGGAGGCCTTCGCCCGGGCGCTGGACGACGAGTCCGTGGCCCGGCGGGTGCGCGAGGACGTCGCCAGCGCCGAGGCCAGCGGCGCCCGTGGCACCCCCACGTTCTTCGTGCAGGGGATCAGGCACACCGCGCCGCACGACACCGAGACGCTGGCCCGCGCCCTGGAGGGGGCGCGGACCAGCGTGTGAGGCTGCCGTGCTCAGTGGCGGCGCCGGGAGGCCACGAGCCCGAGGGTTCCGAGGACCACCAGGACGGCGCCGGCGAGGACGATGCCCAGCGGTCCGACGTTGCCCCAGTCGATGCTGATACCGGCCACCTCCTGGGCGAACACCAGGCCGGCGACGGCCAGGCACACGATGCCGAGGATGACCGTGGAGAGGTACGGACCCTTGACGGGGCCGGGCTCCGGTTCGGCCGGCCGATCCTGCGGGGGACCCGGCCTCGGCTCGGTCGCGACCGGGGTGTCGCTGATGCGGCTCCCCGTGCTCGTGGGGCGGTCGGTCGGTGCGTGGGCAGCCGGGACCTGGGCAGTCGGGACCTGGGTCGTCGGGACCTGGGTCGTCGGCGCCCCGCCCGTGGCGTCGGCGGAGGTCGCGGGACTGGGCAGCTCGCGGGTGGGCTGGCTGCGCTCGTCGCGCTCCGGGGTGCTGTTGCTCATCTGGGTCACTCCTTGCCGATGATGATCTGGCCGAGACCGACACGGGCGTGGACGACCACGTCAGTGGGTCCGGTGCCGATGACCTCGGTGCTGCTGAGGTTGCGCCCGCCCTGCCCGTTCTGGGTCCACTGGTTGTTCTCGTCGAGGCCCCAGCCGCCGGCCTCGGTGATCTCGCCGACGTTGACGTCGCTGCGGACCTCCACCGTCAGGTCGTCGGGCACGAGGATGCGCAGCTCGCCGACGCCGACGCGGGCGTCGATCCGGCCAGGGGTGGTCGGGCTCGTCGGGTAGGACCCGAGGTGCAGGTTGGCCGAGCCCACTCCCAGCTCGAAGCTCTCCGAGGTCTGGGAGCCGGTCGGGCGCCACTCGCGGTCACCGATCCCGCCGCCGATGTTCACCGACGGGACGATGGAGGCGAACCACGTCGTGACCGCCAGGAGGACGGCGAGGAAGCCGGTCAGGCCCGAACGGAAGCCGGCCAGCCCCATGCCCACGACGCTGAGGGCGACCACGCCGAGGGCGACGGCCAGGCTGGTGACGTGCTGGTCGCCGGACCAGCCGAGCTCCGCGTGCCCCCAGGCCGTCAGGCCGTAGGCGGCCAGCCCGAGGCCGGACACGATGACGGCGGCGAGGAAGCCGGCGCTGCGGTGGCGCGGCCGCGGCGGTGCCGGCGGGCGGGGCGGCTGGTACGGCTGGTACGGAGCCACGGGTGGACCGGAGGGGCCGCCCGGCCCGGAGGGACCGGCCGTCATGCCCGGGGGCACCGGCCCGGAGGGCGCCTGGCCGGGCGGCAGCGCAGCGGCGGTGCCGCGGGGTGCGATCGGGGCGGCGGGCGCCGGCCCGGCAGGCGGGGCGCCGGGAGCGCCCGGTGCCGGCGCCGCGGCATACGGGGCCGCGGCATACGGCGGGGTCTGGCCGCTCGGGACGACCGCCTGACCGGGCTCCCGGTTGCGGGTGACCAGCCACACGACGAGGCCGACGGGGATGGCGACCCACCACAGCCACCAGATGCCCCAGCCGCCGCCGTCGACGAGGCCCGAGCCGCCGACCAGGGAGAGGACGACGAGGGCGAGCAGGAGGATGCCGCCGACGTCGCCGCCGCGCACGGCCTTCTCCGCGACGATCTCCTCCTGGGTGTTGGGGAGGAACGCCCACGCGATGAGGTAGAGCGTCACGCCGATCCCCCCGAGGAGGATGAGGACGATGAGCCCGGCCCGGATCACCAGGGGGTCCACGCCGAGCCGGTGGGCGATGCCGGAGCACACGCCCGCGAGCCACTTGTCCTCGGTGTCGCGGCGGACGTCGATGGAGCGCAGCCAGCCGAAGAAGCGGTCGAGTCCGCTCAGGTGCTGCGGTGGGGAGCCAGCGGTCTGGCCAGGGTTCTGCGTCATGGCACTCATGCTTCCTTCGAGGAGCCTTCCCTCACCATGAGGGTCACCCCTGACGCGACCCTGAAGTAGGGCACTACGCCCCTGAATGCACTCGTGGTCGCCCCGCGGGTGGGACAAGATGTGGGCATGCCGACCCCCTACGAGCGGCCGGAGCGGACTGCAGCCCTCCAGGCCGCGGAGCCTGCTCCCAGGCCCGTCCTCCACCGCCCGGTGGAAGGGCGCATCGTGGGCGGTGTGTGTGCCGGGCTGGCGCAGCACCTCGGGTGGGACCTGCGCCTGATCCGGATCGGCTTCATCGTGCTGACGCTCACCGGCGGGGCCGGCATCATCGCCTATCTCTTCCTCTGGGCGCTGACGCCGCAGTCGGTCCACGGCACCATCGAGGGCGAGGACGGCAGGGTGCCGGTCGACCCGGCGCGCCCCACGGGCCCGCGTCTGGGCGTGGAGGCCGCGGCCGCAGACGTCGACGGCGCCACGGACAGCCAGTCCCGCGACGCGACGCGCGTGCTCCTCGTCGGCGGCATCCTCGTCGTCGTAGGGCTGCTCGTCGTCGTCCAGAACGCCGGGCTCGACCTCCGGCTCGGTTTCCTCGTCCCCCTGCTCGTGGTGGCGGTCGGCGCCGTGATCGCCTGGTCGCAGCTCGATGACGCCCAACGTGGCCGCTGGCTCGGGTCCTCCTCGGGCACAAGGCGGTTCAGCGCTGCGCGGCTCGCGTTCGGCGGCCTGCTGGCGCTGGTCGGCCTGGTCGTCGTGGTGTCGCGGGGGCGTTCCCTGACCGCCATCTGGGACATCGCTCTCGCCTCCCTGGCCGTCCTCGCCGGCGTGGTGCTGATCGCGGCTCCCTGGGGCCTGCGCCTCTGGTCGGACCTGCGCCGCGAGCAGGCCGAGCTCGCCCGGGCCACCGAGCGCGCCGACATCGCGGCCCACCTGCACGACTCGGTGCTCCAGACGCTCGCCCTCATCCAGCGCAAGGCCGACGACCCGACGGCGGTGGCGCAGCTCGCCCGCGCCCAGGAGCGCGAGCTTCGCTCGTGGCTGTATGCCGGCCCGACCGGTTCCGACGCCACCCTCGCCGCCGCGGTGGCTGAGGTCGCGCACGAGGTCGAGGACGTCCACGGCACGCCCATCGAGCTGGTCGTCACGGGTGACCGCGACCTCGACGACGGTGGGCAGGCGCTCGTGCGGGCCGTGCGGGAGTCCCTCCTGAACGCGGTCCGGCACGGCGCGCCACCCGTGTCGGCCTACGTCGAGATCGGCCCGTCGGGGGTCGAGGCGTTCGTCCGCGACCACGGCCCGGGGTTCGAGCTCGACGACATCCCCGAGGACCGGCTCGGGGTGCGGCAGTCCATCCTGGGCCGCATGGAGCGGCACGGCGGGTCGGCCAGGGTCCGCCGGCTCGAGAGCGGCACCGAGGTGGCGCTGGCCCTGCCGGCGCCCACCGCCGCCACCCCGTCCAACGGCACGACCACGAACGGCACCAGCGAACCCCAGACCGGAGCGGAGGCCTCCCATGCAACCCCGTGACCCCAGGGTCGACGTCGTCCTCGTCGACGACCACCGGATGTTCCGCTCCGGCGTCCGCGCCGAGATCGGCGACGCGGTCGACATCGTCGGGGAGGCGCCGACCGTCGAGACGGCGGTCGAGGTCATCACCGCGACCCGGCCCTCCGTGGTGCTGCTCGACGTCCACCTCCCCGGTGGCAACGGCAACGGCGGCGTCGACGTCATCCACGGCTGCCGGGGCCTCGAGACCGAGTCCGGGCAGCCCGTGCGGTTCCTCGCGCTGTCGGTGTCCGACGCCGCCGAGGACGTCATCGCCGTCATCCGTGCCGGCGCCCGCGGCTACGTCACCAAGACCATCAACGCCGGCGACCTCACCAACGCGATCCGCCGCGTGGCCGACGGTGACGCGGTGTTCTCGCCGCGGCTGGCCGGCTTCGTGCTCGACGCCTTCGGCGCGGCAGCGGGGGAGATCGCCGAGGTCGACGAGGAGCTGGACCGCCTGAGCGCCCGCGAGCGCGAGGTGATGCGGTTGATCGCTCGCGGCTACCAGTACAAGGAAGTCGCCAAGGAGCTGTTCATCTCTGTGAAAACCGTTGAGACACATGTCTCGTCGGTGCTGCGCAAGCTCCAGCTGTCGTCGCGGCACGAGCTGACCGCCTGGGCGATGGGCCGCCGACTGCTGTGATCTAGGCTGCGGGGCCATGGACGTCGTCAAGGATCTGCTCGTTCTCCTGCACCTGCTCGGCATGGCCGCGATCGTCGGCGGCTGGCTGGTCGTGCGCAACGAGCCCCGTGTGGTACCGCCGATCCTCTGGGGTGCGCGGGCGCAGGTCGTCACCGGCCTGCTGCTGGTCGGCATCGCGGAGGCCGGCACCGACCCGGTCAACCACCCCAAGGTCGGCGTCAAGCTCGTGGTCGCCCTGGCCGTGGCCGGGCTCGCCGAGATCGGGAACGCCCGGCAGAAGCGCGGCGAGCCCAACCCGACGCTCGTCCAGGCGGCCGGTGGGCTGGCCGTGGTCAACACCGCGGTCGCCGCGCTCTGGTAGCCGTCGCGCCGGGGTCAGCCGGCTGCCCGCGGATCGCGTGCCGCACGCCGTCCCTGGTCGTCGTAGCCGCCCTCGGGTGGCACCATCTCGGCCCGGACGCCGAGGAGGCGGATCGGGCGCTCGTCCTCGAGCCCGCGCAAGAGGTCGAGGGCGGTGTCGCCGATCACCGCGGCGTCGTAGGTCGGCTCCGCCAGCTTGCGGCTGCGCGCGACGGTGAAGAACGGGGCGAAGCGCACCTTGAGGTGCACGCGCAGGCACGGCCTCTCCTCTGCGGCGATGTCCTTCACGACCTGCTCGGCCAGCAACGCGACCGCACGGGCGATGTCGTCGGGGTCCGTCAGGTTCTGCTGGTACGTGACCTCCCGGCCGTGGGCCCTGGGGACGTAGGGCGTGTCGTCCACCCGGGCGCTGCTCACGCCCCGGCCGATCCGGCCGTAGTGCGGACCCATCGTGGGGCCGAACTCCGTCGCGAGCCGCTCGGGGTCGGCCCGGGCCAGGTCGTGGACGGTGGCGATCCCCAGCCCGGCCAGCCGGGCCGAGATGCGGCTGCCGACTCCCCAGAGCGCGTCGGTGGGGCGGTCACCCATCACCTCGAACCAGTTCTCGCGCGTGAGACGGAAGACGCCCTGGGGCTTGCCGAAGTCGGTGGCGATCTTGGCCCGGATCTTGGTGTCCCCGATGCCGACCGAGCAGTGCAGGTCGGTGGCCGCGAGGACCGCGGCCTGGATGCGCCGGGCGAAGGCCACCGGGTCGTCGGTGTCGACGCCGACGAAGGCCTCGTCCCACCCGAGCACCTCCACGACGGTGCCGTCCAGCCCGCGCAGGGTGTCCATGACCTGGTGCGAGGCCGCCTCGTAGAGCGGCGCGTCGACCGGCAGCAGCACGGCCTGGGGGCATTTGCGCACGGCGGTCTTGAGCGGCATCCCGGACCGCACGCCGAACTCGCGCGCCTCGTAGGACGCGGTCGAGACCACGGCGCGCTCGTTCGGGTCGCCCCGGCCGCCGACGATCACCGGCTGCCCGCGCAGCTCCGGGCGCCGCAGCAGCTCGACCGCCGCGATGAACTGGTCGAGGTCGACGTGCAGCACCCACGGCGCCATGGCGACAGTCTGCCGCCTCGTCGGGCGTGCCGGGGACCTCAGGGCGTGAGCAGCAGCTTCCCCGTCGTGCGCCGGCCCTCGAGGTCGTCGTACGCCCTGGCTGCCTCGGTCAGCGGGTAGCGGCCGCCGATCTCGAGGTGCAGCCGACCGGCGGCCAGGTCGCCGAGAACCGAGGCTGCCCGCGCGAGCAGCTCGTCGCGGGTGGCGACGTAGTGGCCGAGCGTCGGGCGCGTGAGGAACAGCGAGCCGCCGCTGTTGAGGCGCTGGATGTCGAAGGGCGGCACCTGGCCGCTCGCCGCGCCGAAGAGCACCAGCATCCCGCGCGGTCGCAACGAGGCCAGCGAGGCGTCGAAAGTGCTCCTGCCGACCCCGTCGTAGACGACGTCGACCCCGTTGCCGCTGTTGGCCGCCCGCACGGCTGCCGCGAGGTCGTCGGCCTGCGAGTAGTCGATCGCCGTCTCCGCGCCGAGCCGCCTCGCCGTGGCCACCTTCTCAGGAGTCCCCGCCGTGGCGATGACGCGGCCGCCCCTGGCCGTGACCATCTGCACCAGCAGCTGGCCCACCCCGCCCGCCGCGGCGTGGACGAGGGCCACGGTGCCCGGCCGCACGGCGTACGTGTCGGTGACCAGGTAGTGCGCGGTCATGCCCTGGAGCATCGCCGCCGCGGCCACCTCGAGGTCGAGTCCGTCGGGGACGGGGACGAGGCTGTCGACGGCACGGTTCACGAGCGTGCCGGCGCTGCCGAGCCCCTGGCCCCAGGCCACCCGGTCGCCGACCGCGAGAGCCCGCACGCCCTCGCCGACAGCGGTCACCGTGCCGGCGCCCTCGGAGCAGGCGGTGAACGGCGTGGGGATGGGGTAGACGCCCTCGCGCTGGTAGACGTCGATGAAGTTCACGCCGACGGCGGCGACCTCGACCTGCACCTCGCCGGGGCCGGGGGCGGCCACGTCGACCTCCCGCACCTCCAGCACCGAGGAGTCGCCGTTGCGGGGGACGGTCAGGGCGCGCGCTGTCGTGCTCACCCGGGCACTGTATGCCGCGTGCGCGCCACCCGCGCGGGTCAGAGCCGGGCGATGACGTCGTCGAGCATCGCCTCGGTGAGCTTGCCCGTGAAGGTGTTCTGCTGGCTCACGTGGTAGCTGCCGACGAGCCGGACGGGCCGGCCCTCCGGGGTGGCCAGCTGCGCCTCTGCTCCGTGACCGAACCTCGGCTTCGGCCGCGGCACCTCGTAGCCGGCCCGCCGCGCGCCGGCCAGGGTGGCCTCCCACCCGATGGCGCCCAGGGCCAGCACCGACCGCAGCCGCGGCGCTGCCAGCACCAGCTCGCGGTCGAGCCAGGGCCCGCAGGTCTCGCGCTCGTCCGGGGTCGGCCGGTTCTCCGGGGGCGCGCAGCGCACCGCCGCCACGATCCGCATGCCGCGCAGCGACTGCCCGTCCCCACTCGCCCAGCTCCCCGGCTGGCTCGCGTACCCGGCGCGGTGCAGCGCGGCATACAGCCAGTCCCCGCTGCGGTCGCCGGTGAAGATCCGCCCCGTCCGGTTCGTGCCGTTGGCGGCCGGCGCGAGGCCCACGACGAGCACGTCGGCCTCGGGATCGCCGAAGCCGGGGCCGGGCCGGCCCCAGTAGGGCTGGTCGGCGAAGGCGGCACGCCTGCCCTCCCTGGCCACCGACTCGCGCCACCGGACGAGCCGCCGGCACGCCCGGCAGACGGAGACCCGGGCGTCGAGCTCGGTGGTGTCCTCGGCCGTCGCGGCGAGCCTGCGGACCTCGCCCGCCGTGTGGGCGACGGGGGTGTCCGGCGTCGCCGGGTCGCCGGGCCAGCCCGTGCCGGGCGGCACGGGTGAGTCGAACACCTCGCCGGTGACCGGGTGCGGTCGCAGGTCGCCCACGGGCAGCAACGCTACCTCGTCGTCCTGCCCCACAACGCCCGGTTTGCCGTCAGGAGAACGGGTTTGCATGACCACGACGGGCTAGCGCCGCACCCCCGCGGCTGGGCCCAGCGGGCTATTCCGGGCCCGGCGCCCCCGGCCTACGCTCGGCAGGAACTTGGGTGAGGGGACCACTTGAGTGATGTCGGGGTCGTCATGCAGCGCAGGTCAGTGTTCGTCGTCGTCGTTTCCGGTCTGCTGGCCCTGCAGGGCCTGACCGCCCTGCCAGCGGCGGCTGCAGACGTCACCGTGCCTGCAGCCGCGGAGACGACCGCCGTGCCGAGCGCGTCCGACGCCGCCGACGACACGGCGATCTGGATCCACCCGAGCGACCCCTCCCAGAGTGTCGTCATCGGGACGGACAAGCTGACCACGGGCGGTCTGGGGGTGTGGGACCTCCAGGGCGACCTGGTGCACTGGTACGCCCACGGCAGCATGAACAACGTGGACCTGCGCTACAACTTCCCGCTCGGGTCGGAGCGGGTGGCGCTGGTCGGGGTCACCGACCGCAACGAGACCTCCACGGGGGCCCGCTTCTACAAGGTCAACCCCGCGGACCGCTCGCTCACGCTCGTGGGCCGGATCGACACCACGGGACGGCCTCGCGGCTTCGCGATGTACCACTCCCCGGACTCGGGCAGGTACTACGCCCTGATCCACGACTTCCACACGAACGTCATCTCGCAGTGGGAGCTCAACGGCACGTCCGGGACCGTCACCGGGACGATGGTGCGCTCCTTCGACAACGGCGACAGCTCCGAGGGGATCATCGCGGACGACGAGCTCAAGCGGATCTACGTCGCCGAGGAGAACGTCGCGCTGTGGCGCTACGGCGCCGAGCCTGGAGACGGGTCGGCCCGCACCGCCGTCGACACCATCGCGGCCTCGGGCGGACACATCGTGGACAACATCAAGAACCCGACGATCTACTACGGCCGCAACGGGACCGGCTACCTCATCGTGTCCAGCCAGGGTGGGTCGAACTTCGTCATCTACAACCGCGGAGACAACGCCTTCGTCGGCTCGTTCAAGATCGGCACCGGCCCCACGGGCGTCGACGGCGTCAGCGGCCAGGACGGCGCCGACGTGACGAACTTCGGGCTCGGGTCCGCGTTCCCGAACGGGCTCTTCACCGCGCAGGACCACGTCAACTCGGACGCCGGCAACGGCAGGTCAGGGAACCAGAACTACAAGTACGTGTCGTGGACGGACATCGCCAACGCCTTCACCCCGAAGCTCCTCATCGACCCGTTGTTCGACCCCCGCCAGATCGGGGCCCCGGGCACCGGCGGCAACGACACCACTCCGCCCTCGACGACCATCGACAGCGGGCCGAGCGGCCCGACCGGAAGCACGACGGCCACGTTCGTCTTCTCGGCGAACGAGCCCAGCACGTTCGAGTGCAGCCTCGACGCTGGTGCGTACGCATCCTGCACCTCCCCCCGGACCCTCACCGGCCTGGGCGCGGGGGAGCACACCTTCTCGGTGCGCGCCACCGATGCGGCCGGGAACACGGACGGGACGCCGGCGACACGCTCGTGGACGGTCGACCCCTCCGCCTCCGTCACGACGACGTTCGGTGCCGAGGCCGACGCGGCGGTGCAGTCCGGCACGCCGAGCACCAACCTCGGCACGTCCGTCAAGCTCCTCGCCGACACCTCACCCGCCGAGGAGAGCTATCTGCGCTTCTCGGTCGCTGGCCTGCCGGGGGCGGTGCAGAGCGCGAAGCTGCGCCTGTACGCCACCAACGGCTCCACCAACGGACCCGCGGTCTACGGCACCGGCACGGCGTGGGACGAGGCCGCCATCACGTGGGCGTCCGGCCGGCCGGCGCGGACGACCGGCGTGGTCGCCGACGCCGCGGCGGTCCCGTCGGGCACCTGGGTCGAGTACGACGTGACGAGCCTGGTCACGGGCAACGGCCCGGTGAGCTTCAACCTCGCGCCGACGTCGAGCGACGGCACCGACGTCAGCTCCCGCGAGGCCACCACGAACCGCCCCCAGCTCGTGGTGACCGCGGCCGGTTCCGGCGACCCGGACCCGGACACCACACCGCCGGCGGTGACGTCGACGACGCCGACCGACGGCGCCACCGGGATCGGTGTCGGCACGGCGGTCACGGCGACCTTCTCGGAGGCGATGGACCCCGGCACGGTCAACGGCACCACCCTGCGCCTCGTGACCACCGCCGGCGGGGCGGCGGTGGCGGCGGCCGTCACGTACAACGGGGCCAGCCGCACCGCAACGCTCACGCCCAGCGCCCCGCTGGCAGCCGGCACGGCATACACCGCAACCGCCACCACAGGCCTCCAGGACGCCGCCCACAACGCGATGGCAGCCGAGCACACCTGGTCGTTCACGACCGCCGAGGCGCCGCCCCCGCCCACGGGGGAGGTCACGCGCCAGTCGACCGCGACGAAGGTCAACACCACCACGAGCGCGCAGATCACGATCGAGCGTCCGCAGGGCACGGTGGCTGGTGACGTGCTCGTCTCCTGCATCGCCACCAACGGTGCCAACGTCACCGCGTCGGGCGCGCCGACCGGGTGGACCAGGGTCGCTGCGGTGACCACGGTGTCGAACCCGCGGGTGTACGGGTACTACCGCGTTGCCACGGCTGCGGAGCCGGCCAGCTACACCTGGGCGCTGTCCAAGTCGGTGGCCAGCAGCGGTGGCATCGCCCGCTACGCCGGGGTCGACACGTCCACCCCTGTCGGGCCCGGCGTGCAGACCGCGAGCGGGGCGGCTGCGACGTCCGGGGCAGTCCCGGGGGTGACGACCGTCGATCCCGGGTCGATGGTGGTCGGCTGCATGGCGACGAACACCAGTGCGACCACGGTGACCATGACCAGCCCGGCGGGCCTGACGGAGGCCTGGGACCTCGGCGGCAAGCGCCAGGACTACGCCGACGGGGTGCAGGCGACAGCAGGCCCGAGCGGCACCAAGACCTGGACGTTCAGTGCGTCGCGCGCATGGGCGGGCTGGCTCCTCAGCCTCCGGCCGGCGCCGTGACCCCGGGCCGGGCGACGGGTGCCTCCAGCTGGCGGACGCCGGGGAAGCAGAGGGCGAAGAGAGTCGTCATGAGCATGACGGCACCGCAGCCGATGAGCGCCGGGTGCGGGCCGAACGACTCCGCTGCCGGGCCAGCCAGCACCAGGCCGAGGGGCCCCAGCATCAGCGAGCCCAGGGCGTCGTAGGAGCTCACGCGTGACAGCGCCGCGGGCGGGATCTCCCGCTGCATCGTGGTCTGCCAGAGCACGGTGAAGAGGTCGAAGCACACTCCCAGCAGGAACGCGCTCGCGACGACCAGCCACAACGGGGCGCTGTAGCCGAGGAGGAGGTACGGCGGCGCCGCGCCGAAGCTCAGGAGCGTCACCGCGAGGATGGGACGGCGGGGCCTGACCCGCATCGCGATGAGCACTCCCACGATCAGCCCGATGGCCTCGCCGGTGAGGACGGCAGTCCACGCCTTGGGGCCGCCGAGCTCCTGCTTGGCGACGACCGGTCCGAGCACGAGGTGGGCGGCCTGCCACACCATGACCAGCACGGAGAACTGCACGACGACGACCCAGAGCCACTGGCGGCTGCGGAACTCCTGCCAGCCGTCCCGCAGGTCGCCGAGGATCGTGCCCCCGACCCCGCCCACCCGGGCTCGTGTCAGGCCCAGCATGGAGATCAGGAGGCCGGCCACGCCGAAGAGCGCCGCCGCGATGAGGAGCGCCCAGCCGCCGCCCACCGCGACCACGACCACGCCGCCGGCGACCAGGCCGGCCACGCGGGCGACGTTGCCGCCCAGGCCCAGCAGGGCGTTGCCCTGCTGGAGATGGGCGTCGGGCACGACGTCGGGCACGATGCCGGTGAGGGCCGGCCAGACCATGGCGGTCGCGGTGCCCGAGACCGCAGCAGCCGTGGCCAGGGCCCAGGTCGGCGCCTGCTCACCCAGGATCATCACGCCCAGCCCCACGTGGGCCAGGGCGTTGACCCACTCCGCCGCCTGCAGCACGCGGTGCCGGGGGTACCGGTCGGCGACGACTCCGCCGGCGAGCGTGAACACCACGATCGCGACCGACTCGGCCGCGAGCACGACCGACAGGGTCGTGGGGGTGGCGCCGGGCAGGTCGAGGATGCCGAAGGCCAGCGCGACCGGGGCGAAGGCGATGCCGAGCATCGAGAGCGTGCGCGCGGAGAACAGCAGGGCGAAGCGCCGATCCTGCAGGATCGCCACGTCGCTGCGGTAGTCGTGCACGTCGTCCACGCTACGCGGGCGAGGCAACGGGTTTTCCGCCGCTGCGCTCCACCCGCGCCCGCCCGGCCGCGGTGTGCCACGCTCTGCCTGTGGTGTGTGGGCAGGAGTCCTGGCTGGCACTGGCCGAGCGCGCCGCGGACCTCGCCTGGCCCACGCGACCTCGCACGTGGCGCGACCTGCCTCGACGGCTGCGGGGGACCGGCATCGAGGTGCTTCGCCTCACCACCGCTGCCGTCATCGCGTGGCTCATCGCGGTGCAGATCACCGGGGCGGTGCTCGACCTCACGAGCGCGCTGACGGCGCTGCTGGTCCTGCAGGCCTCGGCCTACTCGACCGTGCGCATGGGACTGCTGCGCGTCGGGGCGGTGCTGACCGGGGTGCTGGTCGCGGTCGCCTTCTCGACGCTCGCGGGCCTGACCTGGTGGAGCCTCGGCGCCGTCATCGCAGCCTCGCTGCTCCTGGCCAAGGTGTTCCGGCTGGGGGCCCAGGCGCTCGAGGTGCCGATCAGCGCGATGCTCATCCTGGGGGTCGTCTCGCCCGACCTCGCGGCCGAGGCCAGGGTCGTGCACACGCTGGTCGGCGCGGCGGTCGGGGTGCTGTTCAACGTGGTCGCACCCACCGCGGTCCCCATCCGGAGCGCCAGCTCGCAGGTGGTGCGCGTGGCGTACGCGGCTGCCGAGTGCCTCGACGGCGCAGCCCGGTCCCTGGCCGCGGGGCAGGTGCGCCGCCGGGACCTCGCAGGCTGGGCCGACCAGGCCCGCGCCGTCTTCGGCCTCGTCGCCTCCGCCTCGGCGGCGGTCAGCCATGTCCGCGAGGCGCGCAAGCTCAACCCGCGAGCGCTCGGCACCCGGCATGTCGAGCCGGTGCTGCGCAGCGGCCTGGACCGGCTCGAGGGCTGCGTGCTGGCGATCCGTGCGCTGTTCGTGGTCATCCTCCAGGAGCTGCCCGACGAGCAGGAGCTGCCCGACGAGCCGCCTGGCGCTGGGCGGCGGGCCGACCGCCCCGGCTCACCGGCCTACGACGAGGAGGCCCGGCAGGCGTTCGCGGTCGTGCTGAACGACATCGCCGACTGCCTGCGGGCCTTCGGCCAGCTGGTCCGCGCCGAGGCCGAGCGCGACCAGGAGGAGGCCGAGCGCGCCCTGGCCGCCAGCCTCGAGATCCTGCGCGAGACCAGGGCGATCCTGGCTGAGCTGCTCATCAGCAGGCCCAGTGCCGACCCGGGTCTGTGGCTGTTGCGGGGCTCCATCCTCGCGGCAGTGGAGCAGGTGCTCCTCGAGCTCGACCTCGAGCGGCGGGCCCGGCAGCGCGAGGAGTGGCAGCAGCGGTCCGCCCTCACGCTGCCGCTCCTGACCGGGCTGCCGGTGCTGCCGCAGCGGATCCTCCGCGGCCGGTGAGGGCCCCGCGGCGGTGCGGGTGGTGTCGCCGCGGCAACGTAGGCTGGGACCCAACATGAGCACGCTCTTCGACGACCTGCCCTTCCCCGACTCCCGGCCGTCCGCTGAGGCTGCCCGCGCCACCGCGGTCGACGACCGCGGCGTACCCACGTGGGCCCAGGCCGCCGCCGAAGGGCACGGTCCCGATGGCCCGGCCGCGCGCCACACCGACCCCGAGGAGCTGCTGCGGGGGCTGAACCCGCAGCAGCGCGAGGCGGTGCTCCACGAGGGCAGCCCGCTGCTCATCGTGGCGGGCGCGGGCTCGGGCAAGACGCGGGTGCTCACGAACCGCATCGCCTACCTCCTCGGCGCCCGCGGGGTGCAGCCGGGGCAGGTGCTGGCGATCACCTTCACCAACAAGGCCGCCGCCGAGATGCGCGAGCGGGTCGCCGCCCTCGTCGGCCCGCGTGCCAAGGCGATGTGGGTGATGACCTTCCACTCGGCGTGCGTGCGGATCCTGCGCCGGGAGGCCGCGAAGGTCGGTATGAAGTCGACCTTCTCCATCTACGACGCCGCCGACAGCCAGCGCCTGATGTCCATGGTCATGCGCGACCTCGACCTCGACCCCAAGCGCTACCCGCCGCGCTCGTTCAGCCACCAGGTCAGCAACCTCAAGAACGAGCTGGTCGACGAGGAGACCTTCGCGTCGCGGGTCGGTGAGGGGACCCACCAGGAGCGCGTGCTGGCGGAGGCCTACACCGCCTACCAGCGCCGGCTGCGCGAGGCCAACGCCCTCGACTTCGACGACCTCATCATGACGACGGTCAACATCCTGCAGGCCTTCCCGGAGGCCGCGGAGCACTACCGCCGTCGGTTCCGCCACGTCCTCGTCGACGAGTACCAGGACACCAACCACGCGCAGTACCAGCTCGTGCGCGAGCTGGTCGGGCGCTCCGACGACGCCGGTGTGCCTGGCGCCGACGGCCCGAGCGTCCCCCCGGCCGAGCTCGTGGTGGTCGGCGACGCCGACCAGTCCATCTACGCCTTCCGGGGCGCGACGATCCGCAACATCGTCGAGTTCGAGCAGGACTACCCCGATGCGCGGACCATCCTGCTCGAGCAGAACTACCGCTCGACCCAGACGATCCTCCAGGCGGCGAACTCGGTGATCGCCAAGAACCCCGAGCGTCGCAAGAAGAACCTCTGGAGCGACTCGGGCGACGGGGCCCGGATCGTCGGCTACGTCGGCGACTCCGAGCACGACGAGGCGTCGTTCGTCGCCAAGACGATCGACGAGCTCGGTGACGAGCACGGGGTCAAGCCCAAGGACGTCGCCGTCTTCTACCGCACCAACGCCCAGTCCCGTGCCCTCGAGGAGGTCTTCGTCCGGGTCGGCCTGCCGTACAAGGTCGTCGGCGGGACACGCTTCTACGAGCGTCGTGAGGTCAAGGACGCGCTGGCCTACCTGCGGGTGATCTCCAACCCCACCGACACCGTCAACCTGCGTCGCATCATCAACGTCCCCAAGCGAGGCATCGGCGACCGTGCCGAGGCCTGCATCGCGGCCCTGGCCGAGCGGGAGCGGATCCCCTTCATCGCGGCCCTCGGCCGACCCGAGGACGCGCCCGCCATCGCCACGCGGTCGGTCACCGCCATCAAGGGCTTCACGGGCCTGCTCGAGGAGCTGCGGGCGGTCGCCGAGCGCGACGACACCGGCGTGGCCGACCTGCTCGAGGCCATCGTCGAGAAGAGCGGCTACCTCGCCGAGCTGCGGGCCAGCCACGACCCCCAGGACGAGACCCGGATCGAGAACCTCGCCGAGCTCGTCGCCGTGGCACGCGAGTTCGACGAGACGCGCGCCGAGACCGGCGAGGTCGCGTCCCTGGAGGACTTCCTCGAGCAGGTGTCCCTGGTCGCCGACGCCGACGAGATCCCCGACGGCGACGAGGCCGAGGAGCAGGGAGTCGTCACCCTGATGACCCTGCACACCGCCAAGGGCCTCGAGTTCCCCGTGGTGTTCCTGACCGGCATGGAGGACGGCACCTTCCCGCACCTGCGGGCCCTCGCCGACAACCGCGAGCTCGAGGAGGAGCGCCGGCTGGCCTACGTCGGCATCACGCGGGCCCGGGAGCGGCTGCACCTGTCGCGGGCAGCCGTCCGCTCGGCCTGGGGCGCCCCGCAGTACAACCCCGCCAGCCGCTTCCTCGACGAGATCCCCGACCACCTCGTCGACTGGCAGCGCACCGGTGCCGCGCAGGTCGCCTCGCGAGGCTCGGCGCCGGCCGTCGCGCGACTGGCGTCGCGCCCGGGGGTGCGCTCGCCCGGCAACCGGCCCGTGATCAGCCTGTCCTCCGGCGACCGGGTCACCCACGACTCGTTCGGACTCGGCACCGTGGTCCGGGTCGAGGGCGAGGGCGACAAGGCGATGGCCCACGTCGACTTCGGCGCCGAGACCGGTGTGAAGCGGCTGCTGCTGCGCTACGCCCCCCTCGAGAAGCTCTAGCCCGGTTGCCTCCCCCTGGTCGGGCTGGTGCCGGGGGGCCTTCGTCCGGTGGGGGCGGGGCGCCGGCCACACGCGAAGCGCCCCCGCGGACGCTGACGTCCAGGGGGGCGCTTCTCGCTGCTGCCGAGGGGGCCTACTGCAGGCCGTGCTCGTGCAGCCAGGGGGCGGGGTTCACGGCACCGCCGCCACCGGGGTGGATCTCGAGGTGCAGGTGGGGGCCCGTCGAGCTGCCGGTGTTGCCGGTGGTGCCGACGAGGTCGCCCGGGGAGACCTGCTGGCCGACCGAGACGTTGAAGGTGTTGAGGTGCGCGTACCAGGAGACGGTGCCGTCCCAGTACTCGATCTCGATCTTGTTGCCGTAGCCGCCGTCCTGGCCGACGAACGTCACGGTTCCGCTCGACATCGCGACCAGCGGGGTGCCGACCGGGGTGGCGAAGTCGTTGCCGTTGTGCATGCGGCCCCAGCGCCAGCCGTAGCCGGAGGTGAAGGTCGCGCCGGCGATGGGCTTGACCCACTTGTGGCGCTCGCGGCGCTCCTTCTCGGCGGCGGCGAGGGCCTTGGCCTTGGCGGCCTCGACGGCCTTCTTCTTGGCGACTGCCTTACGGGCCTGGTCGCGGGACGCCCGCTGCTCCTGCTCGACGCGGGAACGGACAGCCGACACCTTGAGCTCGTACTGCTGGCGTCGCTGGGTGGCCTCGGCGCGCTCGAAGGCGGCGTCCGCGGCGCGGGTCTTGGCGGCCTCGGCGCCGGTCAGGTCCAGGCTGATGGGGGCGGACTGGGCGACGGTGGCGCCGGTGGCGGTGACCACCAGAGTGGCTGCCGCTGCGGTCGGCAGGGCGAAGCCGGATCGAAGACTCTGGGGGATGCGTCGTCCGTTGCTGGAGCCGCGGTGGCGGCCCTCGTAACGAGAACTCACGAAGTACTTACCTCACGTGCAGGGGACACGGAGTGCAAGACCCTAGCGTGACCTGTTTGTTATGCAAAATCTTCGTCAAGTTCTCGTGTCCGTTTCATCCCGTATTGTCACAAGCTCGCAACGCCGCAGAAGGGGGCAGACCGCCGCATACCGGTGCGGTGGAACGTGCCGCGCGTCACTGTAGCCGAGCCGTGGGCGCAGCGTGGCACGTCTGGGCAGAGTTCCTGCCGGGAGTCCGCTAGGTGCGCCGCCGAGCCAGCTCGGTCACGCCGGGCGTCACGGTGTGGCCTGCGGAGTCGAGGTGGGCCAGCGTGGTGGAGATGCCGTGCACCACGCTGCCGATGATCGGCAGCGACATGTGGCCCACGCCGTGCAGGTCGACGTTCCTGGCCGCGAGGTCGGGGTGCTCGAGCGCCGCGAACCGCTGCGGGAAGATCATCTGGTCCAGGTCGGACCAGTAGGCGACGAAGCGGGTGCCGCAGTCCGGGACCGGCTGGTCCAGCTCACGCATGAGCCCACTGCCCGGGCGCAGCTGCTTGGTCAGCTGGTTGTTCCAGCCGTATGCCGTGTACGTGCCCTGGTGAGGTGTCCCGAGCGTCACCAGGGTGTGCACGCGCTCGTCACCTCCGAGCCGGGTCACGTAGTAGCGCGCGATGAGCCCACCCATGCTGTGGCCGACCACGTGGATGCGCTCGTAGCCGGTCTCGGCGACCAGCGACTCGACCTCCTCGGCGAGGCGGGCCGCCGCGACCCGCACGTCTGCCGTGAACGGGGAGTAGTTCATGGTCGTGACCCGGCCGAAGCCGCGCCGTCGCAGGCCGAGGCGCAGCAGGGTGAAGATCGAGTGGTTGTCGACCATGCCGTGCACGAGCAGGATCGGGGTCCCGGCCGCCTCGACGTCGGAGATCACCAGCCCGCGCTGCACGGGCGGCAGGTGCTCGACGCGGTAGCCGTGCTGGCTCTCCGACCCGTGCCGGACGAGCAGCCCCCACGGGTAGAAGGCAAGGTGGGTGGTCAGCCAGGCAGCCTCCACGGCGGCGCCGACCAGGCCGGAGGGTGTCGCCAGCGCCCGGGCCGCACCGCCCACCACGTCGTCGGCCGCCCTCGCGACACCGGTCACCGCCGACGACGCGTGGGCCACGGCCCTGCTCAGCATCGAGCGGTGACGGCGCAACGGGGACCGCGGCGTGGGCCGCTCCGCTGCGGCGGGCCGGGACGATCGCGGGAGGGTCTGCGACATGGCACCTCCGACGCTAGCCGCTCTCGGACCACCAGGCGCGCGAAAGCGGGCGCGGGTCGCGGTCGAAATCCGGGGCGCTCCGGGTGCGCGCCCTCACCCCGGCCCCCAGCGGGCTCCGGGTGGGGCTAGTCTGCGCCCATGAGTGAGACCCCATTGCGCGTCGTTGTGGCCAAACCAGGGCTGGACGGCCATGACCGCGGGGCGAAGGTCGTCGCCCGCGCCCTGCGCGACGCAGGCATGGAGGTCGTCTACACCGGCCTGCACCAGACCCCGGAGCAGATCGTCGAGGCGGCGATCCAGGAGGACGCGGACGCGGTCGGCCTGTCCGTCCTGTCCGGCGCCCACATGACGCTCTTCGCCAAGGTCATGGACCTCCTCCGGCAGCGCGACGCCAGCGACATCGTGGTCTTCGGCGGAGGGATCATCCCCGAGGCCGACATCCCCGAGCTCGAGAAGCTCGGGGTCGCCAAGGTGTTCACCCCGGGCGCCACCACGACCGAGATCGTCGACTGGGTCCGGTCCTCGGTCGAGGCGCACTGAGCCACGCGGGGCCGCGAGGGCCACGCCAGACGCTGTCGCCCCTGAGGCGGCCCGGCCGCCGGGCGGTGCCCTCCTAGGGCACCACGGGCAGCCGCAGGGCCGCGGGGGAACGGGGGTCCGCTCGGACGGTCACCGGCTGCACGGCATACGCGTTCTTGTAGGCGGCGTCGGTGCTGGCGAGGACGAGGCGCAGGCGGTGCCCCGCGGGCACCCGGTGCACGATGGCCGGCAGCTCGATGTGCACCGGCTGGGTCACGTCCGCGACACGCACCGGGCTGACCAGCTTGTGCACCAGCGTCGGCGTGCCGTCGGGCGCGAGGTCGTACAGCTTGGCGAACACCTGGAGCTGCCCCGCCGGGCCCACGGCCTGGGCCGCTGCCACCGCGGGGGACTCGAAGCGCACGTCGAGCGTGGGTGATCCCACGATCGTGGTGGGCCTGCCGAGGGCAGGTGTCGTCCAGGACCCGAAGGTGCCCGGGGTGTCGAACGGCGTGCGGACACCCTCCGGCAGGGCGACCTGGCCCTCCAGTGCGGAGACCTCGGAGTACGAGGCGAACGCCCCGGCGCCGGGGTTGGACCAGCTCGTCGAGCCGGGCAGGACCCGGGCGCGGGAGGCCACCAGCTCGTCGGCGGAGGAGAGGTACCACGTCTGCGCGGTGCCGACGGGGTAGGAGGAGGCCGCGGCGTACGCCGGCGCGGCGCTGCCGGTGTACGGCACCCAGTCGCGGAAGTACGCGAACTCCGGCCCCGTGGGGGCACCCGTGCCCTTGAGGTGGTGGTCGAACCAGTTCTTGATGCGCAGCCCGAGGTAGGTGCCCTCGATGTCCGCGCCGGTGAGGTCGAGCTCGCCGGGGGCGGCCCCGCTCGCCCCGTTGGCCCCGCCGGAGTGGCCCCACGACTGCCACGCCATCGCCACGGGCACGCCGCGGCGCTTGAGCCCCCGGTACGTCGCGACCGCCTCCTGGAGGTTGAACAGCGTGTCGTTCTGGCCCTGCACCAGGAACACCGGGACGCGCACCCGGTCGAGGTAGTGCGCCACGGACACCCGGTCGGTCAGCCGGTAGGTGTCGGCGGTGGGGAACCCCAGGGTGTCGAGCGTGGCCTTGGCCTGGCACGCCTGCACCACGAAGTTCGGGCAGCCCACGTTGCGCGCCGGGTCGATGGTGGCGCCGGTCAGGCCGTCGGCGATGCCCACGCCGAAGAACAGCGACGTCCAGCCGACCTTCTGGGTCCCCGGGCTGGAGTCCGCATAGGTCGTGCCGGTCGTGAGGCTGGTGTTGTTGGGCGCGAGGGAGTAGCGCAGGTCGTTCCAGGTGATCAGGGGCACCAGCGTGTCGACCCGGTCGTCGACGGCAGCCGTCGCGAACTGGATCTGCCCGCCGTACGAGCCGCCCACCATGCCGACGCGGGGGTCGTGGCGGCTCGGGTCGTCCAGCCGGGTGAAGTCGACGGTGAGGGTGCCCGGCCCGGCCGGCGCGCCGGCGAGGTCCGCCGATGCGTATGCCGCGGAGCTGCCGCCGCCGAGGAACGTCACCAGCGAGCGCGCCGCCTCGCCGTCCACGGCGGGTTCGTCGAGGGAGATCCTGCAGCCGCTGTCCGGAAAGCCCAGGCCGGTGTACGAGAGGACTGCGTAGCCGCGCTGGGCGAAGGCGTGGCCGAGCCCGGCCTGGTCCGCCTTGCTGCCGCCGAAGCCGTTGGTCGTGAGGATGGCAGGCACTCGGCGGGTGCTGCCTGCCGAGTGGGGGCGGTAGAGGTCGGCGTCGATGGTGCAGGTCTGCGGGCGGCCGAGGTCGTCGCGCCCGGCAGGCACGGTGAAGGTGAGGCCGCGGAAGACGTCGACGCCGTCGAGGCGCTCGAAGCGTGGTCCTGCTGCCCCCCGTGCTGCTGCTGCGCCACGTGGCTCGGCGCCCGCGGACGTCGGCGCGGCCACCGCGGACGCCGTGAGGATCGCCAGGGGAAGAGCTGCCGCGAGGGCCAGCCCCCGGTGGCGTCGCCGGGCGTGGCCCGCCCTGCGGTCAGGGCAGTGCTGGGGTTGCGTCATCGGGAACCTCCGCGGCCGTGGGCGCAGGCCCACGCTGGCCGCCCCCTCCTGCCGGACAACGACCGCGTGGCAGGCACGGTTACGCCCCGGGGTCGCGTCCGCGGACCCGCCTGCCTCCCGGGAATCGCCGGTCGCTCGTCCTACGCTCGTGGTCATGACCCCCCGACACGCGGTGCGCCGGGCCGCGCTGTCGACGGCGGCGGCTGCGCTCGTGACCTCCGTGGCCCTGGCGGGCTGCTCGGGTGAGGACCCAGCCGCCCGCCCCGCCACAGCGGCGCCCTCGACCAGCACGCCGACGACCACCCCCACGCCGAAGCCGTCACCGACCCTCGCGGCCCTCGCGGGCGGCCCCGTCCTGGCGGTCAAGATCGACAACACCCCCAGCGCCCGGCCGCGCATCGGCCTGAACCAGGCCGACGTCGTCTACGTCGAGCCGGTCGAGGGCGGGCTCACCCGGCTGCTGGCGGTCTTCTCCACCCGGATGCCTGCCGAGGTCGGGCCGGTTCGCAGCGCCCGGGAGTCCGACGTCGACCTGCTGGGCAACTACGGCAAGGTCGCGTTCGCCTACTCCGGCGGCTCGCCCTACACCCTGCGCCTGCTCCCCCGGGGCCAGCAGGTCAACCTGAGCTTCGACGCCTCCCGCACCGGCTTCCACCGGGACCCTTCCCGCCCCGCCCCGTACAACGTCGTCGGCGAGACCAAGGCGCTGCTGGCGCGGGCGGGCGGAAGCGTGCGTCCCCAGGACATCGGGTTCCGCTACGGCCCTCCCGCGGCCGGCGGCACCGCCGCGTCGTCGGTCACCGCCCGCTGGCCCGGCTCCCGGGTGACCCTCACGTGGAGCGCCCAGCGCAAGCAGTACCTCGTCACCACGGACGGGCGGCCCGACACCGGGGCCGACCGGGTGCAGCACGGGGCGTCCACGGTCGTCGTGCAGTACGTGAGGACCCGGCTCTCCGGCAACCGCGACGTCAACGGCATGCCCACCCCCGTCGTGCAGGTCACCGGGAGCGGGAAGGCCACCGTGCTCCGCGGCGGGAAGGCCTGGAACGGCGCGTGGTCGCGCAAGGGCGTGGCGGCGCCCACCAGCATCACCGCTGCCGGGAAACCGGTGACCATGGCACCCGGCGGGCCCGTCTGGGTGCTGCTCGTCGCGCCCGGGCAGGCCGTCACGGTGCGCTGACGCGCTGGGCGCCGGTATGCCGCGTGGTCCGCCACGCGGCATACCCGCGCAGCGTGAGTTTGGTCCCAGCGGTCGACCCGGACGGGCGGGGCCGCACCGCACAGGGCTAGTCTCGGGGCCGGACCACCCCCTTCGCAGACGAGGACGGATTCGACCCGTGGATCTCTTCGAGTACCAGGCGCGCGACATGTTCGAGGCGCACGGAGTGCCGGTTCTGGCCGGCAAGACCGCCACCACCCCCGAGCAGGCCCGTGCGGCCGCCGAGGAGATCGGCCCCAGGAGCGGCGGTGTCACCGTCGTCAAGGCCCAGGTCAAGACCGGCGGGCGCGGCAAGGCCGGCGGCGTCAAGGTCGCCAAGTCGCCGGAGGAGGCGGAGCAGCACGCTGCCGCCATCCTCGGCATGGACATCAAGGGCCACACCGTGGGCACCGTGATGATCGCCCAGGGCGCGCGCATCGCCGAGGAGTACTACTTCTCGCTGCTGCTCGACCGGGCCAACCGCTCCTACCTCGCGATGTGCAGCAAGGAGGGCGGCGTGGAGATCGAGCAGCTCGCGGTCGAGCGCCCCGACGCGCTCGCGAAGGTCGCGGTCGACCCCAACACGGGCATCGACGAGGCCAAGGCCCGCGAGATCGTCGACGCGGCCGGCTTCGACGCCGAGACCGGCGCCAAGATCGTCCCGGTGCTGACGTCGCTCTGGGAGGTCTACCGCGACGAGGACGCCACGCTGGTCGAGGTGAACCCGCTGGTGAAGACCGAGGACGGCGACATCATCGCCCTCGACGGCAAGGTCACCCTCGACGCGAACGCCGACTTCCGCCAGCCCGGCCACGCCGCGCTCGAGGACAAGGCCGCGGCCGACCCGCTCGAGGCCGCCGCCAAGGAGAAGGACCTCAACTACGTCAAGCTCGACGGCTCCGTCGGCATCATCGGCAACGGTGCGGGCCTGGTCATGTCGACCCTCGACGTCGTCGCCTACGCCGGTGAGGAGTTCGGTGGCCAGAAGCCCGCGAACTTCCTCGACATCGGTGGCGGCGCCTCCGCCGAGGTCATGGCCGACGGCCTGCACATCATCCTCGGCGACCCGCAGGTGAAGTCGGTGTTCGTCAACGTCTTCGGTGGCATCACCGCCTGTGACGCGGTGGCCAACGGCATCGTGGGCGCGCTGAAGAAGCTCGGCGACGAGGAGAACAAGCCGCTCGTCGTCCGCCTCGACGGCAACAACGTCGAGGAGGGCCGGCGCATCCTCGCCGAGTTCAACCACCCGCACGTGATCATCGAAGAGACCATGGACGGCGCCGCCCGCAAGGCCGCCGAGCTGGCCTCCAAGTAAGCCCGGCAGACCAAGAGAGACGGACTCACACCAATGGCAATCTTTCTCGACGAGAACTCCAAGGTCATCGTCCAGGGCATGACCGGCTCCGAGGGCATGAAGCACACCCAGCGCATGCTCAAGTCCGGCACCGCGATCGTCGGCGGGGTCAACCCGCGCAAGGCGGGCACCACCGTCGACTTCGAGGGCGGCACCACCGTCCCCGTGTTCGGCAGCGTGGCCGAGGCGATGAAGGAGACCGGCGCCAACGTGTCGGTCATCTTCGTGCCGCCGGCCTTCGCCAAGTCGGCCGTGGTCGAGGCGATCGACGCCGAGATGCCGCTCGCCGTGGTCATCACCGAGGGCATCGCCGTCAAGGACACCGCCGAGTTCTTCGCCTACTCGCAGGAGCAGGGCACCACCCGCATCGTCGGCCCGAACTGCCCCGGCCTGATCAGCCCCGGCAAGTCCAACGCGGGCATCATCCCCGCCGACATCGCCGGCGGCGGGCGCATCGGCCTGGTCTCCAAGTCGGGCACGCTGACCTACCAGATGATGTACGAGCTCAAGGAGTTCGGCTTCTCCTCGGCGGTCGGCATCGGCGGTGACCCGATCATCGGCACCACCCACATCGACTGCCTCGAGGCCTTCCAGAACGACCCCGAGACCGATGCGATCGTCATGATCGGCGAGATCGGCGGCGATGCGGAGGAGCGGGCGGCGGCCTACATCAAGGAGAACGTGACCAAGCCGGTCGTCGGCTACGTCGCGGGCTTCACCGCCCCCGAGGGCAAGACCATGGGCCACGCCGGCGCCATCGTCTCCGGCTCCTCCGGCACCGCGCAGGCGAAGAAGGAGGCCCTCGAGGCCGCCGGCGTCAAGGTCGGCAAGACGCCGTCCGAGACCGCCCAGCTCATGCGCGAGATCATGCAGGGCCTTGCGGGCTGAGCCAACCCCAGCGACGCGAAGCGGCCGGTCACCTCATTCGAGGTGGCCGGCCGCTTCCGGTATGCCGCGGGGCGGGTGGTCGCGCCGCCGTGGGGGCTACTTCTGGGCGGCGAGGTCCATGAGGCGCTGCAGCTCGGTGAAGCCCTCCTCGGCCGTGCCGGTGAAGCCCTGGCCGTCGCCGGTGCCGTGGAAGACGATCGTGCTGACGGCCCCCTCCGTCTGCTGCCCCGTGACGCCGACCCACTGGTACTGCGTGCCGGTGGCCTCGGCGGTGACCTTGGTCGTGAGCAGGTAGGTGCCCTTGACAGGGCCGCGCCTCGCGGTCGTCGTGTTCCCGGCAGGGTCGGTGCAGCCCTTCATGACCAGCTGGTCGAGTCGCTCGATGTCGGCCTGCACGAGCTCGTAGGCCTGCACGTCCTCGAAGAGACGGACCCGCTGCTTGCCGATGTAGTTGGCATCGCCGCTCCCGGCCCGGACCGACACGATGCCGTAGCGCCCGCCGACGCCGGCCTGGAACTCCTCCGTCTCGCACTGCACGATCGACGCCGAGCCCTCCTGCGCGCCGGGGCCGGCGTAGCTCCGCTGGCCTCCGGTCAGCACCGGCGAGGCCCACTGGGAGGCCGCGACGAACAGGGTCGAGGGAATCAGCGGCTCCACCCCCACGACCGGCATGTCCTCGTCGAGGGCTTTGGGCGGGGGAGCGGTGATGCCCGGCTTGGGCCCTGCCGTCGTGGCGTAGCGCCGCAGCCGCTCGCGGGCGATGGACACCAGGCCGGCCATGTCGACCTCGGTGGTGGCCCGCCCGGCGTCGGTGCCCGCCCCGACCTCGAGCCAGGCCACGCTCCGCCCGGACTGGGCGAGGCCGAGCCAGCCGGTCTCGCCGTCCTTGGTGTAGGACCAGAACCGCTCACCCTCGCGGGCGCCACCACGCGGGTCGACGCGCGGGGTCGGGCTGACCGGAGCCGCACACGAGGCGATCCCCTTGGCGAGGGTCTCCGCCCCGGCCACGGCCATCTGCTCGGTCGCGAACGTGTAGCGCGTCTGCACCCCGAGGAAGGTCTCATCCGGGCGGGCAGGATCGGCGACGACCCGCTGGGCCTCGGCCCGGGTGCCGGGCTCGAGGGTCTGGCACAGGTTGCCCTCGTAGGCGGGCTGGGCCTGGACCACCGGGGTGGTGCGCAGGCCGAGGCGCTGCTGCCACTCAGCGCCCAGCGGAAGCACGGACGGCGTCGCGAGGAGCCCCTCGGAGCCGGTCGTGGGTGCGGGAGCCGTGGCGGTGCTGGTGGCGGGTGGGACGGGCGTCGCGCCGTCACGGCCCATCGCGGCATACCCGACGGTGGCCGCGACGATCGCCGCAGCCGCGGCGCCGGCGGTCCACCCGAGCAGCGTGCGGCGCCGGCGGCCGTCGCCGCGCGACCGGATGAGGAACGGGTCGGCCAGCTCGACCGTGTCGCTGTCGGCACGCAGGGACCCCAGGGCCTGGCGGACCAGGGCGTCGTCCTCAGGGGTCCAGGTCTCGATGTCAGGCATGGTGGTACTCCTCGTGGCGCAGCGCGGCGGCTAGCTGGGCTCGACCTCGGTGCAGGCGGGCCTTCACGGTGCCCGCGGGGGTGTTGGTCTCGTGGGCGATCTGGTCGACGCTGAGGTCGCCGATGTAGTGCAGCGTCACGGCCTCGCGGACCGGCTCGCTGAGGGTCCGCAGGGCGGCGACGACGGCGACGCGGTCCTCGTTCGGTGGGCCGGTGTCGCCCGTGGTGCCGTGCCGGCGGTAGGCACGCTCCTGGCCGGTGCTCTTGCGCCAGGCCGAGATCGCCAGGCGTCTGGCGACGGTGCGCACCCACGCGAGGGGGTCGTCGTGGGTGCGCACCGTCGTCCACTGCTGCCAGGCCCGGGCGTAGGCCTCCTGGGTGCAGTCCTGGGCCAGCCCGAGGTCACCCGTGGAGGCGTAGACGAGGTGCACGACGCGCCGGGCGGTCTCGCGGTAGAACGCGTCGAACTCCGCGTCCCGTGCCTGGCCTGCCATGCTGCGCCTCCTGGGGTGGTCTGTCGTGTCTGTCGGCGACGGCCCACCGAGGACCCTCACCCCTGCAGACGCGGCACTCGGGCAGCCGGTTGCGCCCGTCGCGCCAGTTTCTCGCGGCCGGGCACCCCCTGCCCGGTCGCCTAGAGCAGGCCCGGCAGGTGGGCCCAGGCCGACGGGGTGGCGGTGGGCGCGACGCGTGGGTCGTCGCGCCGGGCCAGCACGAACCACACGGCGGTGCACGGCTCGTCGTGGGGGTTGCTGAGCCGGTGCGGGGTCGAGGAGTCGAAGTGGATCGAGTCGCCGGGCTCGAGCGTGTAGGTCTCGAACCCGACCTGCACCTCGAGGCGGCCGCTCACGATGACGCCGTACTCCCGCCCGCCGTGCCGGACCATGTCGTCCGGCGGGCAGGACGCGCTGCCCGGGCCGTACTCGACGTGCAGGAAGTCGACCAGGGGGTCGTCGACCGTCAGGCGCTCCCACGCCACCCCCGACATCTGCACCCGGCTGCGCTCGCGGGCGCGCACGACCGGCTGGTCGATGCGGGGCCAGCCTCCGGGGCCGCCCGCAGCGGCTGCCGGCCCCGCCGCGGCCGCCCCGCCGGCAGGGTCGGGAACCGCGTCGGCGGGCCCGCCCAGCAGCTCGTTCAGGGAGACGCCGAGCACCGAGACCAGGGCGTAGAGCGTGCCCACCGAGGGGTTGGCCTTGCCCAGCTCCACCTGCGAGACGAAGCTCGGCGAGACGTCGACCTGCCGGGCGAGCTCGCGCAGGGACAGCCCGCGCGACTCCCGCGCCGCACGGAGCGCCGCACCGAGGCTCTCGGCCCGCGGCTCGGGCCCCGGGGGGATCGCGCTGGTCATCCGGCCCCTTCCTCGGGTCACACGCGTGTAGTGGGACTGTACACCTGTGCGGGTCGGAGCCCCGAGATCGTCGATGTTCGGTGCGGCCCGTGGTGAAGCTCTCCACGATCGCCTACGCCTTGTGAAGTAATACTTGACACCCTCTCGCGGTCGGTGGCTTACTCGAAAGACCTGCAAGGCGTGAGGCCGGTGACCTATGGCAATCCGCACGTTTGGGCCCAACGCGGTCGACTGGGAGCAGCGCATCGACCTGGACCGGCTGCGCGGTGACCGGCTGGCGCGGATCAGCGCACAGCTCGAGGCGTCCTCCCTCGGCGGTCTGCTGTGCTTCGACTTCTCCAACATCCGGTACCTCACCTCGACGCACATCGGCACGTGGGCGCTGGACAAGCTGATCCGCTTCGCGGTGCTGCCGCGCGGCGGCCAGCCGGTGCTGTGGGACTTCGGCTCGGCGGCCCGCCACCACCAGCTGTTCAACCCCTGGCTGGACGGCGAGAGACGTGCCAGGGCCGGCATCTCCACCCTCCGCGGCGCCTTCCACCCCGGCTCCGGCACTGCCGAGGAGGTGGCCCGCAAGGTGGCCACGGTGCTGCGTGAGCACGGCATGGAGGGCGAGCCGCTCGGAGTCGACATCGTCGAGATGCCGGTCCTCGCGGCTCTCCGGGCCGAGGGCGTCGACGTCGTGGACGGGCAGCAGGTCTTCCTCGAGGCCCGCCGCATCAAGACCGCCGACGAGATCGGGCTCCTGACGCAGGCCTGTTCCATGGTCGACGCGGCCTACGAGGAGCTGTACGGGTTCCTGCGGCCGGGGGTGCGCGAGAACGAGTGCGTGGGCCTGGTGAGCAAGGTGCTCTACGACCTCGGCAGCGAGTTCGTCGAGGGGGTCAACGCCATCTCGGGCGAGCGGTGCGCGCCCCACCCGCACGTCTACAGCGACCGGGTCGTGCGGCCCGGGGACCCAGCCTTCTTCGACATCCTCCACAGCCACCTCGGCTACCGGACCTGCTACTACCGCTGCTTCGCCGTCGGCAGCGCCTCGCCGGCCATGCGCGACGCCTACACCCGGTGCCGGGAGTACATGGACCGTGCCATCGCCCGGGTGCGCCCCGGCGCCACGACCGCCGACATCGTCGAGGTCTGGCCCACGGCCCAGGAGTTCGGCTTCGCCAGCGAGGAGGCAGCCTTCGCCCTCCAGTACGGCCACGGGGTGGGCCTGAGCATCTGGGAGAAGCCGATCTTCAGCCGGCTGGTCTCGCTCGAGCACCCGGAGACCCTCGAGGAGGGCATGGTCTTCGCGCTCGAGACCTACTGGCCGGCCGCGGACGGCTGGTCCGCCGCGCGCATCGAGGAGGAGGTGGTCGTGACCGCCGACGGCTGCGAGGTGATCACGAAGTTCCCTGCCGAGGACCTCCTCATCGCCGGCCAGCGCTACTGGACCGTCGGCGGCCCGCTGGCGCCGGTCCGCGAGTCGCAGTCGCACCTCAACACCACCCTGGGCCGGGGCGAGCCGTGAGCACGGACACCGCCGCCCCGGTCGACGCCGCGACGCTGCTCGGCTGGTACGAGCAGATGGCCCTGATCCGTGCCACGGAGAAGGCCGCCCACGACCTGTTCCTGCGCGGGCTGGTCAAGGGGACGACCCACCTGGCCGCGGGCCACGAGGCCGTCGCGGTCGGGGCCAGCGCGGCGCTGCGGCCGGACGACTACGTGTTCGCCACCTACCGGGGCCACCACCACGCCATCGCCCGCGGCGCCAGCCCGGAGGCCTGCCTCGCCGAGCTGATGCAGCGGCGGACGGGGGTGTGCCGGGCCAAGGGCGGGTCCATGCACCTCACCCGGGCGGACCGGGGGATGCTCGGGTCGTACGCCATCGTGGGGGCCCACCTGCCCATGGCAAACGGTGCGGCCTGGTCCGCGCGCCTGCGGGGCACGAGCCAGGTCGCGGTGGCCTTCTTCGGCGACGGGGCGACGAACATCGGGGCGTTCCACGAGGCCCTCAACCTGGCAGCCGTGTGGCGGCTGCCGGTCGTCTTCGTCTGCGAGAACAACCGCTACATGGAGTACACGGCCATCGGCTCCGTGACCTCGGTGCCCAACCCCGCGGCCGACCGTGCGGCCGCCAACGGCATGCCGGGCGTCCTCGTCGACGGCAACGACGTGGTGGCCGTCCGCGATGCCGTGGCCGAGGCGGTGGTGCGGGCCCGCTCCGGGGGCGGGCCGACCGTGGTCGAGGCGCTGACGTACCGGCACTTCGGGCACAGCCGCACCGACCCCGGCACCTACCGTCCCGCGGAGGAGGTCGAGGCGTGGCTCGCCCGCGACCCGCTGCTCGTGGTCCGGCGGCGTCTCCTCGAGCACGGCACCCCGGAGGCTGACGTCGACGCCGCGGCGGAGCGGGCCCGCGCTGCGGTGGCCGCCGCGGTCCACGCGGCGCAGTCCGCTCCGCCGGCCGACCCGGCCGAGGCGTTCACCGACGTCTGGGCGGACGGAGGGGCGACGTGGCGGACGTGAGCACAGCGGACGTGAGTGCAGCAGGCACGGGCTCCGAGGCCGTGATGACGTACCGGGACGCCGTGTCGGAGGGCATCGCCCGCGAGATGCGCCGCGACCCGCGGGTGGTGTGCCTGGGCGAGGACATCGGTGCCGCCGGCGGGGTCTTCAAGACGACCGCCGGTCTCTTCGACGAGTTCGGCCCCGAGCGGGTGTGGGACACCCCCATCTCGGAGCAGGCGATCGTCGGCGCCGCCATGGGGGCCGCGATGACCGGCCTGCGCCCCGTCGCGGAGATCATGTTCAGCGACTTCCTCGCGTGCTGCTGGGACTACCTGGCCAACGAGATCCCCAAGGCCCGGTACATGACCGGCGGGCAGGTCACCGTCCCGCTCGTGGTCCGCACCGCCAACGGCGGCGGCCTCGGCTTCGGCGCGCAGCACTCGCAGTCGGTGGAGAACTGGGCCCTGGCGGTCCCCGGGCTGAAGATCGTGGCACCCTCGACGCCCGCCGACGTCGTGGGGCTCATGGCGTCCGCGATCCGCAGCGACGACCCCGTCGTGTTCTTCGAGCACAAGGGGCTCTTCGCCAGCAAGGGGCCGGCCGCCCCGCCCGACCACGTCGTCCCGCTCGGCCGGGCCGAGGTCGTCCGGGCGGGCGCGGACATCACCGTGGTCACGCTCGCCTCGACCGTCCCGATGGCGCTCGCGGCGGCGGAGGTCCTTGCGGCCGATGGCATCTCGGCCGAGGTCGTCGACCTGCGGTGCCTCATTCCCCTGGACGTGACCACTGTGCTGTCCTCGCTGGCCAGGACCAGCCGGGTGCTCGTCGTGGAGGAGAACCCGTTCCAGGGCGGCTGGGGCGCGACCGTCGCGTCGATCCTGGCCGACGAGGGCTTCGAGCTGCTCGACGCCCCGATCCGCAGGCTGGCCGGGGAGAACGTCCCGCTGCCCTTCGCCGACGCCCTCGAGCAGCAGGTCATCCCCACGGTCGACAAGGTCGTCACCGCCGTCAGGCGGCTCGTCTCGTACTAGCAGCGCGACCGGGGCCACCGGCCGTCAGGAAGGGAGCAGCAATGGGCAAGATCCTCCTCAAGGGCGGCACCGTGCTGTCGGTGGACCCCCAGGTCGGCGACCTCCCCACCGGGGACGTCCTCATCGACGGTGAGACGATCGCCGGGGTCGAGGCCAGCATCGACGCCGATGCCGAGGTCGTCGACTGCACGGGCCGGATCGTCATCCCCGGGTTCGTCGACACCCACCGGCACACGTGGGAGGCAGCGATCCGCAACTGCGCGCCCGACGCGACGCTCGACGACTACTTCGTGGAGGTGCTCGACACCTTCGCCCCGCTCTACCGGCCCGAGGACGTCTACGCCAGCAACGTCGCGGGGTCGCTCGAGTGCCTCAACGCCGGCATCACGACCCTCGTCGACTGGTCGCACATCAACAACACCCCCGACCACCCGGACGCGGCCATCCAGGGGCTGAAGGAGAGCGGCATCCGGTCGCTGTACGCCTACGGGAGCGCCAACACCTCCCTGGAGAAGTACTGGTTCTTCAGCTCCGAGGCGATCCCCGGTGACGACGTCCGGCGGGTGCGCGAGACGTACTTCTCCTCGGACAGCGGCCTGCTCACGATGGGCCTGGCGACGCGGGGGCCCGGCTTCACCCAGGACCAGGTGGTCCAGGCCGAGTGGGGCCTGGCCCGGGAGCTCGGCATCCCCATCACCGTGCACGTGGGCATGGGCCGGCTGGCGGGCCGCTTCGCCATGGTCGAGCAGCTCGACCGCCTGGGCCTGCTCGGGCCCGACACGACGTTCATCCACTGCTGCTACTTCAGCGACCACGAGTGGCAGCGGGTCAAGGACACCGGCGGCACCATCTCGATCGCACCGCAGGTCGAGCTCCAGATGGGGCACGGGTGGCCGCCGGTCAACAAGGCGCGCCAGTTCGGGCTGCGGCCGAGCCTGTCGATCGACGTCGTGACGACCGTGCCGGGCGACATGTTCACCCAGATCCGGGCGGCGTTCGGCGCCGAGCGAGCCCGGGTCAACGCGGTCACCTGGGAGTCGGGCGCGCCGACCCCCGAGACGATGCTGACCGCGCGGGACATGCTCACCATGGCCACCCTGGACGGAGCCCACGTCGCCGGGCTCGAGGACCGCACGGGCTCGCTGACCCCGGGGAAGCAGGCCGACGTGGTCGTCGTCGACGCCTCCGCCATCGGTGTCGCCCCCGTCCACGACCCGGTGGCCGCGGTCACGCTGTCGGCCGACGTGTCCAACGTCGAGCACGTCATCGTCGGCGGCGTGTTCCGCAAGCGCGACTTCAGGCTGGTGGCCGACGTCGCGACGGCTCTGGCGCGGGTGCGCGCCTCGCGCGACTTCCTCGCGGAGGCGGCGGCCAAGGCAGCGAAGGCGAAGGAGTCGGCTGCGTGAGCACCCACCACCTGGTCCGCCGGGGCATCGCGCCGGAGTGGGTGCCGGCGCACGGCCGGCTCGCCGGCGCGACCGGGTATGCCGCCTGGTCGGTCGTGGACGCCGGTACGCCCGCCGTGCACACCGGCTTCGGCCTGGGGCGGTTCGACCCCGGCGGGTCGGTCCCCGCCCACGTGCACTCCTACGAGGAGAGCCTGTACGTCCTGCAGGGACAGGTGGTGGTGCAGACGCACGGCGAGGCGGTGCGTCTCGGGCCGGGCGACTACGGGCTGCTCCCGGTGGGGGTGCCGCACTCGCTGCGCAACGGCGGCGCCCACGAGGCGGTGTTCGCGCGCATGTCGGCGCCCACGCCGCGTCCCGACCACCACTACGACACGTTCGTGGTTCCCGAGCTGCAGCACACCGAGCCCCTCGCCGCAGACGTGCGGGACCCGCGGCTGCGCCGCTTCGGCCACCTCGACGAGGCAGCCATGGACCCGGCCCTCCAGACCCAGGACCGGCTCGCGGTGTCGGCGAGCATGCGCACGGCGCTCCTGGTGTACAGCGGGATCACCGTGAGGATGATGGTCGACTCCGACCTCGGCGCCACCCTGTCGACGATGTTCATGGTCGAGTACCAGCCGGACGGCGTCGCCGGGGCACACGACCACCCGTTCGAGGAGACGTACCTCATCGTCGAGGGAGCCGTGGAGGCGACGTTCGACGGCAGGCCCTACCGGCTCGAGGTGGGCGACGTCGCCTGGGCGGGGGTCGGGTGCGTCCACGGCTTCCGCAACGTCGGCGACGGGCCGGTGCGCTGGCTGGAGACCCAGGCCCCGCAGCCGCCGGGGAGGCACTCGTACCGCTTCGCCCGGGACTGGGAGTACCTCCAGCAGAAGCTGCACCAGGGAGGCGCGACATGAGGACCCTGGTCGTCGGCGGCACGGCGGGAATGGGCCTCGAGGTCGCGCGCCGCCGCGCCGCGCGAGGGGACGAGGTCGTGCTCACCGGGCGGGACGCCACCCGTGCCGAGGAGGTGGCCGCCTCGGTCGGGGCGTCCGCCCGCGGCATACCCCTCGACCTGAGCCGGCCCCACGCCGTCGGCCAGGCGCTCGCGGACGTCGGGACGGTGGACCGGCTGGTGCTGGCCGCGATCGAGCGGGACGCCAACACCATCGCGGACTACGACATCGACCGGGCCACGCGGCTGGCCACGATCAAGCTCATCGGCTACGCGGAGGCGATCCACGCGCTCCGCCCACGGCTGCCCGACGATGCGGCGATCCTGCTCTTCGGCGGCCGGGCCAAGGACAAGCCCTACCCGGGGTCGATCACGGTCTCGTCGGTCAACGGCGCCGTGACCGGGATGGTCAACGCGCTCGCGCTCGAGCTGGCGCCGATCCGGGTCAACGCGATCCACCCGGGCATCGTGGGCGACAGCCCGTTCTGGGCCGGCAAGCCGGACGCCGTCCTCGAGGGCTACCGCAGCCGGACCCCCACCGGTCGGCTGGCCACGATGGGCGACATCGTGGCCGCGGTGGACTTCCTGCTCGAGAACGCCAGTGTCAACGCCGTCCAGCTCTACGTCGACGGGGGGTGGCTGGTCACGTGACGGGTGACCAGTGGGCATGAGGGTCGCCGTCGTCGGCACCGGCCGGATGGGTGGGGCGATGGTGGGGCGGCTCGTGGCCGCCGGCCACCAGGTGACGGTCTACAACAGGACGCACGCCAAGGCGGAGGCGGTGGGAGCACGCCATGGCGCCGCAGTGGGGTCCACGGCCCGCGAGGCCGTCCACGACGCAGACGTGGTGCTGGTCTCGCTGGCCGACGACGCGGCGGTGGTCGCGGCCTACGGCGGGCCCGAGGGCCTGGTGGCCGGCCTGCGGGCCGGACAGGTCGTGGCCGACACGAGCACCGTCGACCCCGACACCCTGCGTGGGCTGGAGCGTGGCGTGGCCGCCGTCGGGGCCACCCTCCTCGACACCCCGGTGTCGGGCAGCGTGTCGACGGTGGAGGCCGGGGCCCTGCTGGTGATGGCCGGCGGTCCCGCCCTGGCGCTGGAGCGTGCCAGGCCGGCCCTGGACGCGATCGCCAGCCGGATCGCCCACCTGGGCGCCCTCGGCGCCGGCGCCACCATGAAGCTCGTCGTCAACGCCATGGTGCATGCCCTCAACGGGGCGCTGGCCGAGGCCCTGGTGCTGGCCGAGAGGGCCGGCGTCGACCGGGCCGCCGCCTACGACGTCATCGCCTCGAGTGCGGTCGGTGCGCCCTTCGTCGGCTACAAGCGCGAGTCCTACCTTCACCCCGAGGAGGCGCCGG
This sequence comes from Pedococcus sp., assembly GCF_036554925.1. Classification (NCBI taxonomy): domain Bacteria; kingdom Bacillati; phylum Actinomycetota; class Actinomycetes; order Micrococcales; family Intrasporangiaceae; genus Pedococcus; species Pedococcus sp. The sequence continues at coordinate 16,692 of NZ_DATBMI010000156.1, read as the reverse complement.
TGGCCTTCGCCCTCGGCCTGGTCGCCAAGGACCTCGCGCTGGCGGACACCCTCGCGGCCCGGGTCGGTGCCGTGATGCCGCAGCTGGTCGTGAACCGCGAGGTGGTGCAGCGCGCCGTCGCGGCCGGCCTGGGCGACGCGGACCTCAGCGCCCTCGCCACGCTGCTGCGGCAGGAGTCGGATCGGCGCCCCTGACTGGGCGCTCGTCGCGGCTCCGGCCCACCGCACAAATCTGGCAGGTGCGCGGCGTTGCTCGCCGGATCGCCCCGCCGCGTCAGGGACGATGGGGCCCTGATGAGTGTCATGGAGCTGCTGCGTGGGGTCACGTCGTCGAGCGCGGAGGGATCGGACGGCCACGGCCCGTGGTACCGACCCCTCCTCGCGGGCGCGGGCACGGCCCTCGCCTCCGCCCTGGTGGTGGTGCTGCCGGCCCTGGTGAGCTGGGTCGCCAGCCCCCAGAGCACGGTGCCGTGGACCGACGCCCTCGGCCTCGGCGCCGGCCTGTGGCTGCTCGGCGGCGGTGCGCGGCTGCAGGTCGGCGCGGCCGTGGTCGCGTTCGTCCCCCTGCTGATGCTGGCCGGGGTGGTCGCCGCCGCGGCCTGGGGCGCCTGGCGGACCGGCCTCGACGCGGTCGAGGCGTCGGCGCGCAGCGACTACCGTGCCGGGCTGCTCCGCGGGCCCGTTGCCGACACCCTCGCGGTGTGGGCCGGCGGGTATGCCGCGTGCGCGGCCCTGCTGGCCCTCCTCGCCCAGTCGGCGCCGGCCCGCCCCCAGCCCATGCTCCTCGCGGTGCCGGTGCTGGCCGTCCCCGCGCTCGGTGCCGCCCTCGCCGCCCGCCGACTGGTCGCGAGGCACCCCGACCTCGCAGGCCCTCGGTGGCAGCGCCCGTCCTTCGTTCCCGGCTTCGTCCGCCGCGCCCTGCGGCCCGCGGCCATCGGCGCGGCGGCGATGCTGGCGTCCGGCTGTGCCGTGGTCGCCCTGCTGGTGGCGGTGCGCTTCCCGCAGGTGGCCCACCTCCACGACGAGCTGGCTCCCGGTCTGGTCGGCGGCACCGTGCTGACCGTCGGGCAGCTGCTGTGCCTGCCGAACGCCGCCCTCTGGGCCGTCTCCTTCGTCGCGGGCACCGGGTTCTCGGTGGTGGAGGGCTCGTCGACGACCTGGACCGGCTCGCGGTCCGGCCTGCTCCCGATGGTCCCCGGACTCGGCGCGCTGCCGGACCCGGGTGCCTTCCCCGGCTTCCTGCCTGCCCTCGCGCTGCTCCCGGTGGCCGTGGGGGCCCTGATCGGCTGGCGCTCCCTGCGCTCGGTGTCGCGGCTCTCGTCCGGCCGGACCAAGCTGGCCGTGTCCGGCACGGCGGTGGTGCTGGCCGCCGCGGCGATCGGAGCGGTGGACGCCCTCGGCGGCGGCTCGCTGGGTGCGGGCAGGTTGTCCGACATCGGCGCCCCGGCCCTGCCGATGACGCTCGCACTCCTGGCCGAGTTCGCGCTGGGCGCCGGCCTGGTCCTGCTCTGGGACCGCTGGAAGCTGCGCGCCTGAGCCGGCTCGCACGAAGCAGCGCCGCAGCCACCGGCCGGACGCGACCGCGACCCTGCCCAGCGCTGCCGCTATCGTCGCCAGCGTGACTGCGCCCGAGGCCGCCACCGAGACGCCTGCCCCCGTGGGCATCGTCGTCCTCGTCTCCGGCAGCGGGACCAACCTGCAGGCGCTCATCGACGCCTCCGCCGACCCGGCCTACGGCGTGCGGATCCTCGCCGTCGGAGCCGACCGCGAGGGCATCGCCGGCCTCACGCGGGCCCAGCACGCCGGCATCCCGACCTTCGTGTGCCGCGTGGCCGACCACGAGGACCGCACCGCCTGGGATGCCGCGCTCGCGGACGCCATCGACGCGTACACGCCGGCACTCGTCGTCTCGGCCGGCTTCATGAAGCTCCTCGGGCCGGCGGTGCTGGGTCGGCACATCGTCATCAACACGCACCCGGCCCTGCTGCCGGCGTTTCCCGGCGCCCATGCCGTGCGGGACGCCCTCGCCTACGGAGCGAAGGTCACCGGGTGCACCGTCCACGTCGTCGACTCGGGCGTCGACACCGGGCCGGTCATCGCCCAGACCGCGGTCGCGGTCGAGGACGGCGACACCGAGGAGTCGCTCCACGAGCGCATCAAGACTGTCGAGCGGGCGATGCTCGTCGACGTCGTGGGCCGCGCGGCCCGCGAGGGAATCACCGTCACCGACCGAAAGGCCACCATCCCGTGAGCGAGCAGCCTGCGGCAGCCACTGCCGAGACACGCCGACCGATCAGGCGGGCGCTGGTCTCCGTCTACGACAAGACCGGCCTCGAGGAGCTGGCCGCAGGGCTGCACGAGGCGGGCGTTGCCATCGTCTCCACCGGCTCGACCGCCTCGCGCATCGCCGCGGCGGGGGTCCCCGTCACGCCGGTCGAGGAGCTGACCGGCTTCCCCGAGTGCCTCGACGGCCGGGTCAAGACGCTGCACCCGCGCGTGCACGCCGGCATCCTCGCCGACACCACCAACCCCGACCACGTGCGCCAGCTCGACGAGCTCGGCGTCGAGGGTTTCGACCTCGTGGTGGTCAACCTCTACCCGTTCACCGACACCGTGATGTCGGGCGCCTCCCAGGACGAGTGCGTCGAGCAGATCGACATCGGCGGGCCCACCATGGTGCGTGCCTCGGCGAAGAACCACGCCAGCGTCGCCATCGTCACCAGCCCCACGGCCTACGCCGCGGTGCTGGAGGCGGTGCGTGGCGGTGGGTTCACCCTCGCACAGCGTCAGCGGCTCGCGGCCGAGGCGTTCGTGCACACCGCGACCTACGACGTGAACGTCGCCTCGTGGATGGGCAACGTCGTCACCGACACGTCCGACGGCAGCGGCTTCCCGGCCTGGGTCGGGGCGACCTGGGAGAAGGCCGCGGTGCTGCGCTACGGCGAGAACCCCCACCAGCGCGCGGCGCTCTACACGTCCGGGTTCGTCCCGCAGCCTGGGCTGGCGCAGGCCGAGCAGCTGCACGGCAAGGAGATGTCCTACAACAACTACGTCGACGCCGACGCGGCGGTGCGCGCCGCCCACGACCACGGCGACCAGCCGGCGGTGGCGATCATCAAGCACGCCAACCCGTGTGGCATCGCGGTGGGGGAGACGATCGACGTGGCCTACGCCAAGGCGCACGCGTGCGACCCGGTCTCGGCCTTCGGCGGAATCATCGCCACCAACCGGCCGGTGACCGCCGCCATGGCCGAGCAGGTGAAGGACGTGTTCACCGAGGTCGTTGTCGCACCGGCCTTCGACGATGCCGCCCTCGAGATCCTCAAGGGCAAGAAGAACATCCGGCTGCTGACCTGCGCGGCGCCCGCGCGCGGGGGAGCGGAGATCCGACCGATCTCCGGCGGGCTTCTCATGCAGTCGCGCGACACCGTCGACGCCGAGGTCGAGGGTGGGGGCGACGACCCGTCGCGCTGGACCCTCGTGTCGGGAGACGCGGCCGACGACGCGACGCTGGCCGACCTGGCGTTCGCCTGGAGGGCCATCCGCGCCGTGAAGTCCAACGCCATCCTGCTCGCCCGCGACGGCGCCTCGGTCGGCGTCGGCATGGGCCAGGTGAACCGGGTCGACTCCTGTCATCTGGCCGTGAGCCGGGCGGGGGAGAAGCGGGCGCGGGGTGCGGTCGCCTCCTCCGACGCGTTCTTCCCCTTCGCCGACGGGCTGCAGGTGCTGCTCGACGCCGGGGTGCGGGCCGTCGTGGCGCCGGGCGGGTCGATGCGCGACCCCGAGGTCGTCGACGCCGCGAAGGCCGCGGGCGTGACGATGTACTTCACCGGGACGCGCCACTTCGCGCACTGACGGGCAGCGCAACGCCCGGGGTGCCCTGCGCTGAGCAGGGCACCCCGGGCGTCGTGGTGTCCGGGAGGCGGCGCCTGGGCTAGCGGGCCCAGCGGTAGCCGGTCGGGTCGCCCTCGCCCACGTCCACGATCGCGGCCACCGGGCCACCGCCGTCAGGGCCCTGGTGGGCGGCGGAGACCGACACGAAGACAGCCGGGTCGCCGGTCACCGCAGCGGTGACGCCGCCGACAGCCGACTTGATCTGCCGGTGCCAGTGCACGTCCGAGTCGTCGAGCATCGCGTTGCGGCGGCCGTGCACGGTGCCGTCCTGGCTGACCTCGCACTTGAGGAAGACGTTGACGAGGCGGCCCTCGAGGTCCGTCCAGTGGGGGCGGTCCGGCAGCTCGAGGCCGGCGTCCTTGATGGCTTCCCAGATGCCGTCCTGGTCGAGCGCGTCGTTCATCACCGAGTGGCCGATGCGGTAGCGACCGCCGATGCCGCGGGTGTTGCCGACCACGACGACCTGCGCCTGGTCGAGCTCGACACCCGAGGAGCACGAGGCGACCGAGGAGTAGAGGTCGCGGTTGTGCATGACGTCCGCGTCCGTCGGCATCTCGATCTCGCCGAGCGCGACGGCGATGCCCAGGCCGGTCGTGCCGTTGGAGAGGTCCATCGACTCGTGGGTGTGCTCGGTCCAGACCTTCATGCCGCGGGACTTCGCGTCACGGATGGTGTGGATCGTCAGCAGCGGCGTCTTGGTCTGCACGTAGTGGACGTCGGCGGCGTCGGTGATGCCGGCGCGCTCCATGGCCACCTTCACCGCGGCGGAGACCTTCTCGACCATCCCGGTGTAGCCGATCTCCTCCGGCTTGATCGGCTCGCTCATGGCGAAGCCCACCGTCAGGCGCAGGTCGTCGGACTTCTCGGCCTTCTCGGCCGGGACCGTCGCGAAGATCGTCGCGTGCGGGCTGATGACACCGTCGGTGCCGCCGGACCACACGATCGGGACCTGCTTGACCTGCTCCTCCGGGGCGCCCTTGGCGACGAGGACCTCGCGGAAGGCGCGGTCGGCGATGATGCGGGTGTAGTCGTTGACGCCGCCGTTGCCCTCGGTCTTGCCGATGATGGCGATGACGCGCGAGGCCTCCATGACCCCGTCGTCGATGAGCTTGGCGAGCTCGGAGGCGTCGGCGACGCTGTGGATCGGGACCTTGCGGACCTCAATGGGCTCCGGCACGGGTTTCACCTTCCTGCTTCGGTTGCTGGCTGTTCTCGGGGTTCTCGATGACGGTGCCGACGCTGCTGTCGGCCGACTCGACCGCCTCCGTGATGCGGTCGAGGGCGGTGATGATGCTGCGCTGGCCACCGCTGCGCACGAACCGCAGCGCGGCCTCGACCTTGGGGCCCATCGAGCCGGACGCGAAGTGGCCGTCTGCGGCATACGCCTCCATCTCGGCGAGGCTCACCCGGCCCACCGGGTGGGCCTCGGGCGTGCCCCAACCGACCACGGCGTTCTCGACGTCCGTCGCGATGACGAGCACGTCCGCCTCCACCGACCGCGCGAGCACGGCCGCGGTCAGGTCCTTGTCGATGACGGCCTCGATGCCGCGGATCTTGCCCTCGGAGGTGCGGATCACGGGGATCCCGCCGCCCCCGGCTGCGACCACGACGTAGCCGGCCTGCATCAGGGTGAGCAGCGTGTGGGTCTCGAGGACCTCGAGCGGCTCGGGCGAGGCGACGACGCGGCGCCAGCCCTTCTCGCCGCGGTCCTCCCAGGTCTGGCCGTGCTCGATGAGCACCTGGGCCTGCTCGTGGGGCAGGAAGCGGCCGATCGGCTTGGTGGGGCGGGTGAACCCCGGGTCGTCGGCGTCGACGAGGGTGCGGGTGATCAGGGCCGCGCAGCGGCGGTCCACCCCGCGGGCGGCGAGGGCCCACTCGAGGGTGTCGAGGATCGTGAAGCCGATCGTCCCCTGGGTCTGGGCGCCGCACCAGTCCAGCGGCACGGGCGGCACGACCTGCGCGGCGAGCTCGTTCTTGACGAGCAGGTTGCCGACCTGCGGGCCGTTGCCGTGGGTGAGGACGACGTCGTGCCCGGCCGCGACGAGCCCGGCGATGTGCTCCATCGCGCGGGCGATGGCGTGCCGCTGCTCCTTCGGCGCGGCGCTGCCGTCGGGCCCGGTCATGGCGTTTCCGCCGAGGGCGACGAGCACCCGCATGCGCACCTCCTGAGGTCTGTGCCGCGAGCCTAGGGACCGTCACGGCCTCGCCGCGTTGTCACCTCCTGCCCAATGCGTGGCCGGCGGTTGGCAGATGTATGCCGTGCGGCTGGCCGGCCTGCGGCGCAGGGCCTCGCCGCCGGCCTCAGCCCACGCCGAGGCCGCGGTAGCGGCTCAGCCGGGTCCGGAGCCGCTCGGCAGGGTCCAGGCGCGCGAGGGTGGCCAGCTCGTGCTGGATGGTCTGCGACATCCGGGCGCAGAACGCCTCCGGCTCGTCGGCCGCGTCGGGGTGCTCGGCCACGATCCGGTCGACGATGCCGTCGGCGAGCAGGTCGAGGGAGCGCACCCGCTGGCTCTCGGCCAGCTCGGGTGCCCGGCTGGTCTCGCGGTAGAGGATCGCGGAGGCCCCCTCGGGCGGCAGCGGCGACAGCCACGAGTGCTGCGCGCAGATGACGCGGTCGGCAGGCATGACGGCGAGGGCGCCGCCGCCGGTGCCCTGGCCGAGCAGCACGCACAGTGTCGGTGCGTCGAGCATGACGAGCTCGGCCAGGCAGCGGGCGATCTCGCCGGCGAGCCCACCCTCCTCGGCCTCGCGAGAGAGGGCCGCGCCCGCGGTGTCGATGATGCTCACCAGCGGCAGCTTGAGCTCGTGGGCGAGCCGCATGCCGCGGCGGGCGACCCGAAGTCCGCTGGGGGACAACGGGTCCTCGAGCGTCTGGCCGCGGCGGTCCTGCCCCAGCACCACGCAGGGCGCCCCGCCGAAACGGGCGAGGGCCATGAGCAGACCCGGGTCGTACTCGCCCTGCCCGGTGCCGTGCAGCGGCAGCACGTCCGTGGCGCCGAGGCGCAGCAGGGCCCGGACCCCGGGCCGGTCCTCGCGCCGGGACCGGGTGATGGAGTCCCAGGCCGGCAGGTCGGGCAGCTCCTCCTTCGGCAGCTCCGGCACCTCGGGGAGGTCCTCACGCGGAGCCATGAGCACGCCGAGCGCGCGGTCCGCGACCTCGGCGAGGGCCTCGACCGGCAGGATGGCGTCGATGAGCCCGTGCTCGAAGAGGTTCTCCGCGGTCTGCACGTCCTGCGGGAACGGCTGGCCGTAGAGCGCCTCGTACACCCGGGCGCCGAGGAAGCCGATCGTCGCCCCGGGCTCAGCCACCGTGACGTGCCCCAGCGAGGCCCAGGAGGCGAACACCCCGCCCGTGGTGGGGTGGCGGAGGTAGACGAGGTAGGGCAGGCCGGCCTCCTTGAAGGCGGCGCAGGCGGCGCTGATCTTGACCATGCCGACGAAGGCCGGGGTGCCCTCCTGCATGCGGGTGCCTCCGGAGGAGGGTGCGGCGAACAGCGGCAGCCCCTCTCGCCGGGCGCGCTCGAAGGCGAGCACGATGCGCTCCGCAGCGGTGTTGCCGATCGACCCGGCGAGGAAGCGGAACTCGCCCGCGATCACGGCCACGCGCCGGCCCCGGATGCGCCCCTCGCCCGTGATGATCGACTCGTCGACGCCCGAGCGCTCCGCCGCGGCGGCCAGCTCGGCGGCATACGCGCTGCCGTCGTCGGCCACACGCAGCGGCGGGCCGTCCCAGCTGGACCAGCTGCCCTCGTCGAGAGCTGCCGCCAGCAGGTCCCTGGCTCCGACCCGGCGCGGCTTCGCCTGGTGTGTCGGGATGGTCATGCCCACCTCCTCGTGGTGCGAGGGGAGCAGCCTAGGGGGTGGCCGGTGGGGGTGTCGGGGTGCCCAGCGCCACGACGAGGTCCAGCACGGCTGCGGGGTCGTCGAGCTGGTCGCCGAAGAGGTCGCGCAGCTGCCCGAGGCGGTAGCGCACCGTCTGGGGGTGGACGAAGAGGTCCTCGGCGACGGCCTCCCTGCGGCCGCGGTGCAGCAGCCACAGCCGCAGCGTCTCCTCGAGCTTCTCGCGGGCGGCCTCCGTGAGGTCCGCCATGGGCGCGAGGGCCCGCGCCCGCAGGTCGGCCACCGCATCCGGGTCGGCGGCGAGCACCAGCGCCGCGAGGTGGTCCTCGGTGTCGTATGCCGCGTGGCCGCCGGGCTGCTCGCTGTCCAGCAGCCGCCAGGCCCGCAGGGCACGCCGGTACGAGGCCGAGGCCGCCGGCCAGGGCCGCTCCGGGCCGAGGACGGCGGGGCGCTCGCCGAGGGAGCGCACGAGCCGCTGGCGGGCCCCCGGCTGCAGGTCGGGGAGGAGCATCGCGGTGACGTCCTCGCCCGGCGCCTGGTCGGGGAGGTCCTCGGCCAGGAGCAGGCTCCCCGGCCCGGCGAGCCCCCGGGCGGCGGGGAGCTGCGCGTCGGGGACGAGGAGGACGGTGAGCGTTCTGGGAGGCGTCCAGCCGGCGCGCTCGGCGCGGCGGGTGAGGACCTCCTCGGGGGCGCCCCGGAGCAGGTCGAGGGCCAGTCGCTCGAGGAGGCGCTGCTGCACCCGCTCCGCGGAGGCGAGCTCGTCGCTGTGGCCGGCGACGCTCGCGGCCGACAGCTCGTCGATGTAGGCGAACACGAGCTCGGCGAACTGCGCGAGCAGCGGCGCCGACATGCCGGCGCCCACAGCGACCGCCGAGAGCTCGCGCCACGAGACGCGGGCGCCGATGCGGTAGGCCGACAGCAGCGCGTCCATGCTCCGGCCGCTGCGGGCCTCGCCGCGACCGAGGGCGTACGAGGCCTCACGGGCAGGGCCGAGGGGTGTGCTGGGGTCGTCGGCCCGGGCCGCGATGGTGAGGAAGCTCCCCAGGGCGAGCTGCACCGCCGACTCGATGTTGCCCTCCATGTACGCCCGGGCCTCGGCGTAGCTGGGGACCTCGGCGATGATCGCGTCGACGGCGTGCGCGGCCACCGTGGGCAGGGCCTCCTTCAGGGCCGTCTGCACCGGCTGGGCGAGGGTGATGCCCGCAGCCCGCGCCGCGGTGGGGCCGTTGGGGCTGTCGGGGCTGGCGGGAACGTCGGCTGCCATATCTGTCCTCTGCGAACAATTCTGCGCGCAGGAATCACGCGTGCTGGTCAGGAATTTAGCCGACGGAGCCGTGAGGATGGAAGCATGACAGCAACTGTCCCACCGCAGTCTGCCCCGGCGGAGCGACCCTCCCGCCCGGCGCTGCGCGACGTCCTCTGGCGGGTCGCCGAGGCCGTCACCACACCCGTCGTGCCCGCCGACTACCTCGACCTGCTGGCGCCGATGCGCCAGGGCGCGGACCTGCGCGGCCGCATCGTCTCGGTCACCCCGGAGACCCGCGACGCCGCCACCGTGACCATCCGGCCCGGCCGGTCGTGGCGGGGGCACCTGCCCGGCCAGTACATCCGCATCGGCGTCGACGTCGATGGCGTGCGCCACTGGCGCGCGTACTCCCTCACCTCCCCGGTCGCCGACCCGGACGGGCTGATCTCGATCACCGTCAAGGCGATCCCCGACGGCAGGGTCAGCAACCACGTCGTGCGCTCCCTGCAGCCCGGGACGCTGGTCCACCTCGACCAGGCCACCGGCGACTTCGTGCTCCCGCCCCGGCGGCCCGCACGGGCGCTCTTCCTCACGGCCGGCAGCGGCATCACCCCGGTCATGGGCATGCTGCGCAACCATCTCGACGAGCTCGCCGACGTGGTGGTCGTCCACTCCGCCCCGACACGCGAGGACGTCATCTTCGGAGGCCAGCTCCGCTCGTGGGCTCAGGACGGCCGGCTCAGGCTGGTCGAGCGCCACACCGACCGCGACGGACTGCTCGACGTCGCGGACCTCGACGCGGTCGTGCCCGACTGGCGTGAGCGGGAGACCTGGGCCTGCGGCCCCGCCGGGATGCTGGACGCCGTCGAGGCCCACTGGGCGGCCGCCGGCACCGCCGGCCAGCTGCACACCGAGCGCTTCCGGCCCGTCGTCATCGCCGAGGGCGAGGGCGGCACCGTCACCTTCGCCCGCCAGGGCACCGTCGTCGACGCCGACGGCGCCACCCCGATCCTCGACGCCGGCGAGGACGCCGGCGTCCTCATGCCGTCCGGGTGCCGCATGGGCATCTGCTTCGGCTGCGTCGTCCCGCTGCGTGAAGGCGCGGTGCGCGACCTGCGCAACGGCGAGATGACCATCGCGACCCCGGGCGACGGCATCCGCATCCAGACCTGTGTGTCGGCGGCTGCCGGCGCCTGCGAGATCGACCTCTGAGAAGGAGCCCCCACATGACCGCCACCGCAGAGAAGTTCGACCTCTCCATCGACGGCTCCGCCGCGGGCACACCGAGCGCCCCGGCCGCCGGCCCCCGGCTCGTGAACAGCCGCCTGTCGACGGTCACCACGCAGCGCCGCCACGTGCCCAAGCGCTCCGGCAAGCCCGACCCCGCCGCCCACCTCACCGCGGAGGACATCGAGGCGCTCGGCGCCGAGCTCGACGCCCTCCGGCAGGAGGTCCTCGGCTCGCGCGGAGCCAGCGACGCGGCATACATCCGCAAGGTCCTGAAGTGGCAGCGGGGCCTGGAGATGGGCAGCCGGGCCGTGCTGCTGTTCTCGCTCTTCCCGCCGGCCTGGTTGGTCGGCACCGCCGGCCTGTCGGTCGCGAAGATCCTGGAGAACATGGAGCTCGGGCACAACATCATGCACGGCCAGTGGGACTGGATGCGCGACCCGAGGATCCACAGCCAGGAGTGGGAGTGGGACAACGCCTCCCCGTCGGAGTTCTGGAAGCACTCGCACAACGAGCTGCACCACACGTTCACCAACGTCATCGGCCGTGACAACGACCTCGGGTACGGCATCATGCGCGTCGACGAGGACCAGCGGTGGACCCCCGCCTACCTGGGCCAGCCGCTGTACAACTTCCTCAACATGCTCGTCTTCGAGTACGGCATCGCCGCCTACGACCTCGAGCTCGGCGCGTACGTCAAGGGCCGCGGCAAGGACAAGGAGACCTTCCGGCGCGACGCGACGAAGGTGCTGCGCAAGATCGGCCGGCAGGCGCGCAAGGACTACCTGCTGCACCCGCTGCTGTCGGGGCCGTCCTTCTTCCACACGATGGGCGCCAACGCGGTGGCCAACGTGGTGCGCAACATCTGGACGCACTCGGTCATCATGTGTGGCCACTTCCCCGAGGGCGTCGAGACCTTCGCGAAGGACTCGATCGAGGGCGAGACCCGCGGCGAGTGGTACCTGCGCCAGATGGTCGGCTCGGCCAACATCTCCGGCTCGAAGGCCATGCACCTCATGACGGGCAACCTCAGCCACCAGATCGAGCACCACCTCTTCCCCGACCTGCCGAGCAACCGGTACGCCGAGATCGCCCCGCGGATCCAGGAGATCTGCGAGCGGTACGGCCTCAGCTACACCACTGGCCCGCTGGTCAAGCAGGTCGCCTCGGCGTGGAAGCAGGTCGTCGTGCTCTCGCTGCCCAACCCCGAGCCGGGTCGCACCCGCGTCGGGATCGCCGCTGAGGCCGTGGGCAAGCGCGTGCGGCGCAGGCTGCGTGGCCGCCCCGCCCGCGCCGCCAGGGGCTGAGCCCTCTCCCGGCTCCCCCTCTCCCGGCGCCCCCTCTCCCGGTTCGGGGTATTGCCGCGCGTCATGGCGCTCGGCAATACCCCGAACCGATCTGCGCGGGACGTCTAGCGCGCGTCCTGCTCGTCCAGCCAGGCGCGCACGCTCTCGTTGTGCTGGCCCAGCGCCGGCGGGGGGAGGTGGTCGGGCCGCCCACCGGCATACGCGTTGTCGTCGAGCCGGATCGGCGGCCCGGGGATCTCGATCGGGCCCAGCACCGGGTGGTCGATGTCGAGCACGAGGCCCTGCGAGCGGGTCTGGTCCCAGTCGTAGACGCGGTCGAGGGTGCGCACCTCGCCGGCGGGCACGCCGATCTCGTCGAGCGTGACCAGCAGCTCGGCCAGCGTGCGGTCGGCGAAGGCGGCGTTGACAGCGGCGTTGACCTCGTCGCGGTGGGCGACGCGCTCGCGGTTCGTGGCCATGCCCGGCGCGGCGGGGTCGATGCCGAACGCGGTGGCGAGCTTGACCCACAGGCCCTCACTGCCGCAGGCGATCTGGAGCTTGCCGTCCTTGCAGTCGAACAGGCCGTACGGCGTGATCGACGGGTGGTGGTTGCCCTGGGCGTGACCCACCTCGCCCGCGACGGTGTAGCGGGTGCCCTGGAACGCGTGCACCCCGACGATCGCGGCGAGCAGCGACGTGCGCACGACGCGCCCCTTGCCGGTGCGGTTCCGCTCGTGCAGGGCGGCCACCACGCCGTACGCGCCGTACATGCCGGCCAGCAGGTCACCGATCGGCACGCCCACCCGCGTCGGCTGGTCGGGGGAGGGGCCGGTGAGCGACATCAGGCCCGCCTCTCCCTGCGCGATCTGGTCGTAGCCGGCCCGACCGCCCTGCGGCCCGTCGTGGCCGAAGCCGCTGATCGACAGCACGACGAGCCCGGGGTTGACCTCGTGCAGCCGCTCGACCGTGAAGCCGAGCCGGTCGAGCACCCCGGGGCGGAAGTTCTCGATGAGCACGTCGCCGTGGCGCACCAGCCTGGTCAGCGTCTCGCGGCCGTCGTCGGACTTCAGGTCGAGGGTCACGGACTCCTTGTTGCGGTTGCACGACAGGAAGTACGTCGAGATCGGCTCGTCGTCGGGCCCCACGAACGGCGGACCCCAGCCGCGGGTGTCGTCGCCGGTCCCGGGTGTCTCGACCTTGATGACGCGGGCGCCCATGTCTCCCAGCATCATTCCGGCGTGAGGCCCGGCGAGGGCTCGGGAGAGGTCGATGACGGTGGTGCCGTCGAGGGGTCCGCTCACGGTGGGCTCCTTGGGGGCGGTGGGTGCAGTCCGGGTATGCCGTGTCGAGCCTATGCGCGCCCGCGACGGGCGGGCGCTGGCAGCCCGCGATGGCACCTGAGGGGCCGCGCTGTCACATGTTGCCCAGCGCCCGGGTGACACGACGGTGCCCCCGGCCCAGGGTCTGGGGGACGGGGGCACCATGGGTGGCACCTGACGCGGGGGTCGTCAGTGCCTGCTCTCCCGGTCGTAGTTGCGACCGAGGAAGGCGGGGACGCTCGCCCAGCGCAGGGCGAACATCATGACGAGCAGCGTCGCGACGTACGGCAGCATCGAGATGAACTGGTGGGGGATGTCCACGCCCCCCACCTGCACGCGCAGCGCCAGGACCTCCATGCCGGCGAAGAACGCCGAGCCCGCGAGGATGTACTGCGGCCGCCAGCCGCCGAAGAAGGCCAGGGCGATGGCGAGCCAGCCGCGGCCGGCCACGATGCCCTCGGTGTAGGTGCCCGTGTAGGTCATCGGGAGGTAGGCACCGGCCAGGGCCATCAGCGCGCCACCGGCGGTCGAGCACCAGATGCGGGTGCGGGCCACGCTGACACCGAGGCTGTCGGAGGCCTTCGGGTTCTCGCCCACCGAGCGGAGCTTCAGCCCCAGGTTGGTCCGGTAGAGCAGCCAGTACAGCAGCCCCGACACCAGGAACGCGAAGTAGACCAGCACGTCCTGGGTGAACAGGACCTGCCCGATGCCGGGGATCTCCGACAGCACGGGGATCGTGATGTCGGGCAGCGTGTCGATGAGCGGCGGCTTGAGGGTCACACCGATCACGACCTTGTAGAGCAGCGACGCGATTCCGATCGCCGCGAAGAACAGCGCCAGGCCGATGACGAACTGGTCGAGCCGGAACCGGGTCGTGACCCAGCCGAGGAACCACCCGAAGGCGGCGCCGACGAGGGCCGCCACGAGGAGGCCGGCCGGGTTGCCGCCCAGCTTGAGGGAGACGAGGAACCCGACGCTGGCGCCGAGCATCATCACGCCCTCCTGGGCGACGTTGAACACCCCGGCCCGGCCGGCGAGCATCGTGCCCTGGGCGGCGAGGATGTAGGGCACCATCGCGGTGACGACGAGCTGCAGGAACGGTATGACCTCGTTCATCGCGAGGACCTCCTCAGGCGGGCACCGACGACGTCGGAGAAGAGCAGGAACAGCAGGATCAGGGCCTCGACGATCAGCACCATCTCGCTCGGGACGTCGGCCGTGCGCTGCATCGCGCTCGAGCCGACCTCCAGGACCGCGATGCCGAAGGCGACGAAGGGCACGGCCAGCACGTTGCCCCGGGCGATGAGCCCGATGATGATGCCGAGGAGGAGGTAGTTGGACTGCATCCCCTCGATGAGTTTTCCGTGCACACCCGCCACCTCGATGGCACCGGCGAAGCCGGCCAGGGCGCCGCCGACGACCAGGGAGCCGACCGCGACGCGGCCGATGCGCACGCCGTGGACCGCCGCGGCGCGTGGGTTGGTGCCCACGGCGCGCAGCTCGTACCCGGGGACGGTCCGGCGCATCACCACGACGGTGGCCACCGCCACGAGCACGGCCAGGAGCACCCCCGTGTGCAGGGGAGGCCGCCCGACCAGGGGCAGCAGGCCGCCCTCACCGATCGGGACCGTCGTCGGGTGCCCGGCGGCCGGGTCGCTCCAGACCTCGCTGGCGACGTAGTCGACGATGCCGAAGCTGACGAAGTTGAGCAGCACCGTGCTGAGGATCTCGTTGACCCCGAACCGGTCCATCAGCCAGGCGGCGACCCAGGCGTAGACGCCCCCGGCGAGGACGCCGACGAGCAGGACCAGCGGCAGCAGGACCACCATGGGCGAGTCCTTCAGCAGGATGCCGGCGGCAGCTGACGCGGTGGCGCCGACCAGCAGCTGCCCCTCACCGCCGATGTTGTACTTGCCGGCGGCCAGGGGAATGGTGAACGCCAGGGCCAGGAGCAGGAGCGGCACCCACTTGTGCAGCGTCTCGACCAGCCCGAACGACGACTTGAACGACGTCGTGAGGATGGCCCGGAACGCGTCGAGGGGGGAGTGGCCGAGCACTGCGATCACGATGCCGGACACGGCGAAGGCCAGCAGAACGGCGATGGTGTAGGAGACGAGCGCCTGGGACAGGCCGGCGCCGCGGCCCGGGCGGGGAGTCGTCCGTGCGGGCGTGGTCGGTGGCGTGGCGGTGGTGGTCATTCGGTCCCCTCGAGACCGGCCATGAGGTGGCCGAGTTCGTACTGGTCGTAGTCGCCCCGCCGGCGCTCCCCGACGACCCTGCCCGAGTAGAGGACCAGGATGCGGTCGCACAGGTGCGTCAGCTCGTCGAGGTCCTCGGAGAGCAGCAGCACGGCCGAGTGGTCCGCCGCTGCCTCGTGGACCCGGTCGTAGACGAACTGGGTGGACGGGATGTCCAGCCCGCGGGTGGGGTTGTGCAGGATGAGGAAGCCCGGTCGGTGCGAGAACGCGCGGGCCAGGATGACGCGCTGCATGTTGCCGCCCGAGAGCGCCGCGGCCGGGGCGGAGGGGCCGGATGCCTTGACGGAGTAGGCCCTGATGGCCTCCTCCGCGTGGCGACGAGCCGAACCCCAGTCCATGAGCGGGCCCTTGCGGAACCGCACGCTGCGCTGGGCACCGAGGACGAGGTTCTCCATGATGCTGGCCGAGGGCAGGATGCCGTCGCGGTGACGGTCCTCGGGGACGTAGGCCACGCCCGACTCCAGCCAGGCGGCCGTGGGCCGGCCCGCCAGCGACTCGCCGTCGAGGTCGACGGCGCCGCGGTGCAGCGCTCGGACGCCCGAGACCGCCTCGGCGAGCTCGACCTGGCCGTTCCCTGCCACACCGGCGATGCCGACGATCTCGCCCCTGCGCACGTCGAACCCGACGTCGTGCGTGGCCGGGACGCCGTGGTCGTTGTGCACCACGAGGTCGCGGACGGACACCCGCACGGGGGCGTCGCCGAGGTCGCGCGCCGTGCCGACCCCGTGCCGGGCTGCGCCGGTGACGCCAGCGGCGCCGGGCGCGCCCATGCCCGCGGTCACCACCTCGGTGACCCGGCCGACGGCGGCGTCGTCACCGACCATGAGGGTGGCGAGCTCCGCCGCCGACGTCTCCACCCGGCGCACCGTGCCGACCCGCTGGCCGTCACGCATCACCGTCAACGCGTCGCAGACCGTCATGGTCTCGCGGATCTTGTGCGTGATGAACACGACGCTCATGCCCTCGTCGACGATGGCCCGCAGCGAGCCGAACAGGGAGTCGACCTCCTGGGGCGTCAGGTTCGTCGTCGGCTCGTCCAGCACGAGCACCTTGGCGCCCCGGTAGAGGGCCTTGAGGATCTCCACCCGCTGGCGCAGACCCACGGAGAGACGTGACACCTCGGCGTTCGGGTCGACGGCCAGCCCGAAGCGCTCGGACAGCTCGGTGATCCGCGCCGCCGGCTCCTTGAGGCTCAGAGCGGGCCAGGAGGGCATCGACGTGCCGAGGACGATGTTCTCGGTGACGGTGTAGGTCTCCACCTGGAGGAAGTTCTGGTGGACCATGCCGATGCCGTGGGAGATGGCGTCGCGCGGGTCCCGGATGTCGACCGGGGCGCCGTCGAGCACCACCGTCCCCGCGTCCGGCCGGTACAGCCCGTAGAGCACGTTCATCAGCGTGGTCTTGCCGGCGCCGTTGCCGCCGAGGAGCCCGTGGACCTCGCTGCGGCCGACCGTGAGGTCCACACCGCCGAGCGCCACCACGGGACCGAAGGTCTTGCGGATCCCCTCCATCGCGAGGAGGGGACCCGACGCGCCCTGCGCCGGCGCCGGGCGCGTCGCCACTACCGATGTCATGGCTTAGTGTCCCGTCACTTGATAGGGGTGAGGTTCTTCTCGAACGTGA
>NZ_DATBMI010000045.1:0-51293 GCF_036554925.1 Pedococcus sp. | reverse complement strand
GTCGCCCACGGCAGCCAGCGCTCCAGCGACAGCGCCAGCGGCACGACGACCGCACCGAACGCCCCGAACACCGCGACGAACCCGACCGTCATGGCCGCCGCCAGCCGAAGGGCCCGCGTCACCGCGACGGCCCGGTCAGCGCCGTCGGCCCCCTGCACGACCATCGTGAGCCAGGCTGGCAGCAGCGCGAAGCCGCACGGGTTGAGCGCGGCGAGCATGCCCGCGCCCACGGCGAGCGAGAGCGCGGCCGGGTCCACGAAGGTCAGCCGAAGGTCGAGCGGACGAGGTCGGCGAGGTCGACGTCCCTGCCGTAGGCCGGCTGGCGGGTGAGGGTGCCGTCAGCGTCGACGAGCACGAACGTGTGCTGCTGGGTCACCCCGAACCGGGTGTAGAGGTCGCCGCCGGTGTCGGCGAGCTGCGTGAAGCCCCCCACCCCGTGGCGCTCCACGAACGCCCGCATGGCGCCCGCGTCGGAGCTGAGGCCGGCCACACCGACGAACGTCACGTCGCCGAGGTCGGCTGCCGCGGCCTTGACGTCGTCGGCGCTGCGGGCGCAGACCGTGCACCACGGCGCCCAGAACCACAGCACCGTCTTCCTGCCCGCGAGCGAGGCGCCGTCGAAGGTCGCGCCGTCCACGCGGTCGGCTGTGAAGCGCAGGACCTCGGGGACGGCGGCGGCGGGTGAGGTGCGCGAGGCGGACGGCCCGCCCGCGGTCGGTGTCGGGCCCGCGGTGGTGGACGGACTGCCCGACGGGCTCGTTGGCGAGGGCGCGGCCGACGGGAGCGCCGTGTCCGCGGAGGAGCCCGAGCCGCATGCGGCCAGCACAACGGCTGACACGGCGGCCACGGTGACGTTCGCGAGGCGGCTCGGGGGACGCATGCCCACAGTGTCGCCGACGTCCCTCGTGGCTGGCGCTGGTCGCACCTTACGAACCCCTTTCGGCGCCAGACGAAGTTCATCCGAACGGCTGATGCTCCGAGGCCCTCCCGAGGCCGGTTCACGGCTTCCGTTGTCGGTGCTGGGTCCTAGCGTCTTTCACAGCAGGAACGAGGGGGCTGCGCCGGTTCGGCGCAGTGGGGTCGACCAGCTCACAGGGCCGTCGAGGCTCCATGTCGTGATGCCTTCCTTCGCCATGCCTGCGCTCAACCGATGGAGGAAGACATGAATGCAACGCCCGCGGGGTGGTACCCGCAGCAGGACGGCCGCCTGCGCTACTGGGACGGCCAGCAGTGGACCGAGCACTTCGCGCCCGGTCAGGCCCAGCCCGCCCTGGCCGCGGCCGGCGCCGGTGCCCCGAAGGCCCCGCGCCCCTGGTTCGCCAAGAAGCGCGTGCTCATCCCGGGCGGCCTGCTCGCCCTCGTGGTGGTCGGCTCCGCCCTCTCGGGTGGCGACACCACCGCGCCGGTCTCGGCGTCGAGCAGCCCGACGGCCAGCACGCCCGCCGCGGCCCCGACGTCGGCGGCTGCCGCCAAGCCGGCGCCGGCCAAGACGGCGACCGCGGCTCCCAAGCCGGCCACCGCCGCGCCGAAGCCGGCGCCGAAGCCGAAGCTGGTCTCGCAGCTCGGAAAGCCGGTGCGCGACGGCAAGTTCGAGTTCACCGTCCGCAGCGTGAAGTGCGGCATCGCGGTGGTGGGGGACAACCCGTACCTGCAGGAGAAGGCGCAGGGCCAGTTCTGCGCGGTGCGGCTGTCTGTCGAGAACATCGGCGACGAGCCACAGTCGATGTTCGCCGACAACCAGTACGCCTTCGACGGCAAGGGCCGGAAGTTCTCGGCCAACAGCACGGCGTCGCTGGTCGACGAGTCGTCGCAGGTGCTGTGGGAGGAGATCAACCCGGGCAACGCGGTCAAGGGCACGGTCTACTTCGACGTCCCCAAGGGTGCGAAGCTCGCCAGCCTCGAGCTGCACGACTCGATGTTCTCCGGCGGCGTCCAGGTTCGCCTCTAGCCACAGACCGGCCGTATGCCGCGTGCGCGCGCGGGTGCGCCCACGCGGCATACCGGTTGGCTGCCTTCTCGAACGACAGGAGAGCTCACATGACGCACAACCGTTGGGCCGCATGGGGGCTCGAGACCTACCCGCCGCTCGCACCGCCGTGGTCACACCTGCTCGGCCGAGGCCGGATGGCCGTGGCGCGTTACGACCTGGAGGCCACGACGCACGAGCGGCTCTCGGAGCACTGGCACGTCGACACCACGGCTGCGACCGGTCTGGGCCACACCTCACTCCAGCGGGGTGACGTGGTCGTCTGGGTCGGCCGCGACGACGAGGACGACACCGACCTCGTGTGGGCGCCCTCCCTGGTGGTGCGGGCGGGGGCTCGCCGGCAGGGGCGCCAACGGGTCTCGACGCTGACCTTCACGGACCACAGGGCCCTGCTGCTGGCCGACCTGCCCGACCACCTCGTGGAGGCGGTCGGGCTGGGAGGCATCGTGCCGTCGCCGGTGCGCCGCGCCCTGCTCGACCTGTGGAGCCTCGACGTGCTGTGCCCGGAGTGCGGTGACCTGGGCGTGCCGATCGTGTGGGGTCTCCCGATGCCGTCGGACTACACCGACCCACCTGCGCCGCGCGCGCCGCACGACCGCGGTCCGGCGTGCGTGCTCGGCGGATGCGTCGTGTCCGACGAGCTGCACTACTGCCCGCGGTGCGAGCACCGCTGGCCCACCTGGCAGGAGACGAGAGCGTGAGGGCGTGCGACGACTGCGCTTGCTGCACAGGCCGGTCGGCGACGCGCCAGCTCACCGAGCCGATCGCAGCATCGCGGTGGCGTCGCCGACCGGGCCGAGGTGGGCGAGCTTGTCGGGGTTGACGATCGAGCGGATACCGGTGACCTGGCCATCGGCGACGTCGAGCGCCCACACGGCGAGCAGGCGCTCCTGGTCGTCGAGGAACAGGGCGCCTGGGTCGCCGTTGACCTCGACGGGACGCACCGAGACCTGGGGGAACCGGGAGAGCAGCCTCAGCCAGTTCGTCAGGGTGCGGGCGACGCGGCTGCGACCCCGCAGCGACCGGGCCAGCGCGGGGACCTTGCCGCCGCCGTCGCCGGTGAGCTGCACGTCGTGCGCGAGCAGGGCCTCGAGACCGGCGAGGTCGCCCTGCTGGGCTGCGGCGAAGAACCGCTGCACCAGCTCCCGCTGCTGCTCACGAGTCGTCCTGAAGCGTGGCCGGCGCGTCTTCACGTGCTGTCGGGCGCGGGTGGCGAGCTGGCGGACGTTGCCCTCGCTCTTGCCGACGATGTCCGCGGTCTCCGGGTAGCTGTAGCCGAAGACGTCGTGCAGCAGGAGTACCGCACGCTGCTCGGGGGAGAGGCTCTCCAGCAGCACGAGCATCGCGAGTGACAGCGAGTCCGCGGTCTCGGCGTGCCGGGCGGGGTCGTCGGCCGCGCCGGAGCCGTCGGTGATGATGGGCTCCGGAAGCCACTCGCCGACGTACCGCTCGCGCCGCACACGGGCAGAACGCAGCTCGTTGATCGCCAGCCTGGTCGTGACCGTGGCGACGAAGGCCCGCGGCGACGCGATGACCTCACCCCCGTCGAGCGACTGGTGCACCCGGAGCAGCGCCTCCTGCACCACGTCCTCGGCCTCGGAGACGCTGCCGAGCATCCGGTACGCGATCGCGAACGACGTCGGCCGCAGCTCGTCCAGCAGCTCGTCCCGGGAGGTCACGACACCTCCCGGCCGTTCGTGCGCGCCACGTCAGCCTGCGCTGCCTCAGCCCACGCGGCCCCCGGGTGGGCGTCGTCGGGGCCTGCCTGCGTCAGCCCGCGGAAGCCCTGCCGCCAGCTCGGGTGCGCCGGGCTCCAGCCGAGCTCGCGCTTGGCCTTGGCGTTCGACGCGCCCCGCAGCTCGGTCATCATCACCGCTCCGATCTCACCGGTCAGCAGCCGCCCCACGAACCGGGGCACGTGCCTCGGCTCCTTGGCACCCAACGTACGCGCCAGCACCGGCAGCCACTCGGCAACGCGCGCCGGATCGTCGTCGACGACGTTGTAGAGCCCGCGGCGCCCGTGGTCGACCGCCGCCACGGTCGCCTCCGCGGCATCGGCGATGTGGATGAAGGACCAGACACCGCCACCGTCGCCCACCACCGGGAACCTGCGCCGGCGGACCGCCTCGGTCTGCTCACCGTCCGGCCCCAGTGACGTGCCCGGGCCGTAGAACCCGCCGTACCGCAGCACGATCCCCTCGGTCCACGTCGCGGCGAGCACCGAGTGCTCGAGGTGCCGGATAGCGTCGACCGTCTGGCGCATCTCCTTGGCCGGGTGCGGCCCGAACGGGTCCTCCTCGGTCTTGACCATGCCGCCGGTCCGCTCGTAGGCCGCGAAGAAGCTCTGCGCGACGAACCGCTCCACCCCGACGGCCTGACCGGCGGAGAGCAGGTGGCCGGTGCCCTCCGTGCGCAGCCGGTTGGTCATCGCGAACGCGCGGTCGAAGTGCCTCAGGTCCATCGGCCCGATGGACGTCAGCTGGTGCACGATCACGTCCGGCTGCACCCGACCGACGGCCTCGGCGACCTGGTCGGCCTCGAGCGCGTCCGCGACGACGGGCACCGCGCCGAGGTCGCGCAGCAGCTGCTGCTTCGACGCGCTGCGTGTCATGCCGTGGACCTCGTGGCCCGCCTCGACCAGCCGCGGCACGAGCTGCCGTCCGATCGCGCCGGTCGCTCCTGCGACGAACACCTTCATCGTTCACTCCCTCGTCGATGGTTCAGCTGTCACCCATCAAGACAAGGCAGCCCGCCCGGTTGTGACACCGGATGAGGCTCCGGCTGTCACGTCGGTGCCGGATCAGGAACCAGGGGTATGCCGCGGGGCCGGCTCCGCGGCATACCCCTGGTTCACGCGCGGCGGGGACCCGCGCGCGCGGCGGGGACCCGCGCGCGCGGCGGGGACCCGCGCGCGGCAGGGACCCGCGCGCGGCCGAGGGCCTACGCCATGCCGAGGTGCTGGCGCAGCTGCGCGGTCGGCGTCGCCGGCCGGGACTCGGATCCGCACTCGTGCGCCTCGCCCAGGGCGTGCCCGTCCGTCGCGGAGCTGGCCGGCACGGCCCAGCCGCAGGCGTGGCAGACGACGGCGTGACGAGCGGGCCGGCGGATGTCTGGTCCGTGGGCGACCACGACGAGGTCGGTGCGACTCCAGGTGTCGGTGTCGAGGTGACCGCTGGCCGTCGTCGGGTCGAGCTCGCCCATCACCAGGCCGCACGAGCACCGGTTTCCGTGCGGTCCGCCCATGAACGCGACCGAGTGCACGCGCTGCCGCCGATCCGACAGCACCGCGTCGTAGTCCATGAGGAAGACCCCCGCGAAGCCGGCGTCGCGGGGGCCCCTGCCGGCGATGGCCGCCCGGAGCACCAGGGCCTCGAGGGGTGCTGCCACCGTCCGGGGGTCGTAGGAGTAGCCGGCGAGCGTGAGGGGTTCGAACTGTGCGCGCATGGAGCGCTCCTTCAAAGGTTGTCCCGTCTTGGCCACCCCCGGCGTTGCTGCGCCGAGGTGACCCAGGTCTTCTCCGGAGGGCACCGTGTCGGGCGACGCGGTTGCCGGTCGGCCACGTCCGGAGGCGTGCGGCCGACGATCCACCGCCTGTGTGGGCGGTGCTCTGGACCTGACCGCGACCGTCTGGGTCGCGACCCGCAGGAGACTAGCGCGGCGGTCTGACACCCCGAGGGTGAAGCCTCCGTTTTCGGGTACTGCCATCGGGCCGTGCCAGCGGGTCGGCCGCCCTATCGTGTTCTGGTGACGGTCACCCTGCAGGAGATCACCGACGACAACGCCCAGTCAGTCCTCGCGCTGCGCACCACTCCCGATCAGGAACGGTTCGTCACCTCGGTGGCCGACTCGTTGGCGGAAGCCGACGCGAATCCGCAGGGAAACCCCTGGTTCCGAGCCGTCTATGCCGACGGCGAGCCGGTCGGGTTCGTCATGCTGAGCTGGGATGTCGAGCCCCAACCACCCGACATCAACGGCCCCTGGTTCCTCTGGAAGCTGCTCATCGACCACCGCCACCAGGGCCAGGGGTACGGCCGGGAGGTCGTGCGGCAGGTCGTGGAGCTGGTGCGTGGTCACGGTGCCACCGAGCTGCTCACCAGCCATGTGCCTGGCGAGGGGGGACCGGCCGGTTTCTACGCCCGGCTCGGGTTCGTCCCGACGGGAGAGCTCGACCCCGAGGGAGAGGTCATCCTGCGGCGAAGCATCGCGTGACGCAGGGCAAGGCGTCCTCCGACGAGCACTTCGCACGGCGCGTGGTCAACAGCGAGATCGAGATACGCGGCGAGACGGTCGTGCTCGGGATGACCCCATGGTGATCAGCTGGCCACCGGATATTCCTTCGCTCATGGGCTGTCCACAGCGATGATTCCGCGGTCACGCCCTCCACAGGGTCGCGTCGACAGCTTGCCGCTACGTGTGCTGTATGCGCTTGTGCCGCAACGGAATTGATCACCCACCGGCAAAGACGGCTGTCGGTGGTGGGATCTAGGTTGGTCTCCATGGCAGTTGCACCTCATGACGCGACGAGTGCCGCCCAGCCGGACGCTCGCCCAGTGCTTGCTGCCGCCTCGGTTGCTCGCGACGTCTTGGCGAGCGCGTCGCCCGAACGGATCTGGACGCTGTCGGACGAAGAGGTTGCAGACTGCATCATGGTGCTCGGCCAGCTGGCCACCGGTGTCGACGCCAACCTCGTTGCAGTGCTGGCCGAAGCCAAGCGGCGAAGCCTCGGAGCCGGCGACGGCTGGGGGCCGGTGGACTGGGCTCGCGCCAAGGCGCCCGGCCTCTCGGCGCGCAAGCTCTTGGACCTCAACACGGTCGCCGGCGTAGCAGATGAGCGCAGGATGGCGGAGGTGGTCGACGCGGTCGCGCAGGGCGCAGGTGCAGACCAGTCGAACGCGCTGCCCGTGGAGAAGGCGGCACAGATCGTCAGGTTCCACCAAGGAGTCCGGGGCATGGCTGATCCTGACGAGCTGGAGAGCGGCACGGCCATCCTGCTGCACAGCGCTCGCGGCCACGACGGGCTGAGCGAGAAGCAGCTCGCCACGGCCCTGCGGCACGCTGCCGACGTCATGCGTCCCGACCGACTCGTGGAGCATGACGCCGACGTCCGACGAGCACACCGCTCCCTGGTCAAGAGCCGGGGGCCGATGGGCATGAGCCGCTACACGATGATGCTCGACGAGGAGGGTGCGGCGGTTCTCGACGCCGCCATCGACGTGCTCGCCAGACCGAAGCCCGACGAGGACACGGGCAAGCATGACTCCCGGACTCCGGCGGCACGACGGGCCGACGCGCTGCTCGACCTGGTGACACGGGCGGTCGGTGCGCCGGACGGGGTTCCGCGCCAGGCGAAGACGAGCCTGGTGGTGACGATCGGGCTCGATGTGCTGCAGGGCCGTTGTCGCGGTGGCGGGCTCACCATGACCGGTGACCTGCTGACCGTCGAGACGGTGCGCCGGATGGCGTGCGACGCCCAGCTCATCCCGATGGTCCTGGGCTCCAACGGTGAGGTGCTCGACCAGGGCATGGCCGCGCGCCTCTTCAACCGTGCCCAGATCCGTCATCTGTGGATGCGGGACCGGCACTGCACCTTCCCGGGTTGCTCGAAGCCGTGCGGATGGGCGGACGCACACCACCTCATCCACTGGCTCGACGACGGACCCACGGACATCTGGAACGCCGCCCTGCTCTGCCGAGCCCACCACACCGTGGTGCACAGCAACCGGTACGCCGGTGAGGTCGTCTACGGCCCCCGTGGACCCTCCGTGCAGTGGGACCTCACCCCGGGTTCCTACGCCACCCGCCTTGCCGCTTGGCGGGCGTCCCGCGCAGCCGCGGGTGCGGCGACTGCGGGTGCCGCGAGGGCGGTTGCCGTGACGAGCGCCGCGCCCTGCGACCACCGGGGTGGCGAGGCACTCGGCGCGTCCGGCCCGCCCCGACCATGACCCCGCCCCAGACCCCGCCAGCGACGGCGGGGTCTGCGGCCTGCGCGCACGCCGCGCTCACGTCCCCACGGCCATTCAGCCGGGTCGACAGAGGCCCAGGCTGGGCGGGAGACCGAGGTGGTGCCACCCGCCACGAGCAGGGCGGTGAGCACCTGGAGGGCCGGGCGGGGCTGGTGGAGCAGCGCGGTGGCCATGGCCTCGGGCTGAGACAGGCGCGATGCCACCGCGGCGAGATCCGACGCGGGCCCGCCCCTCAGCACCTCGGGACGGTTCTCGAGGAGGGCGGCGAGCTGCTTCTCGTCCAGGCTCGCCAGCCAGCTCAGTAGTCGGTCATCAGCGCACTTCCGTGGTCTGGCGGCACAGTCCAGGAAAGGCACCGGCGGGGGACTTGACCGACGTGGGTCGCGGCTGTCCACAGCAGCGCAGCCACAACAGCAGAGCCTCCGTGGACACCCGTGGGATAGCGTCGCAGCGTGGCAAAGGCTGAGGGCGCACCGGCGTTCACGATGAACCAGCTGGCCGCCTTCGTCGCCGTGGCGGAGGCCGGCACCATCAGCGGCGCGGCCGAGCGGCTGCACGTCTCGCCCTCGGCGCTCTCCGCCTCCGTCACCGAGCTCGAGCGGGCCCTGCAGAGCCAGCTGCTCAGGCGCCGCAAGGCCAAGGGCGTCAGCCTCACCCCGACCGGGGAGGCCGTCCTGTCCCGGGCCAAGTACCTGCTGCACCAGGCCGGTGAGCTCGAGGCCGACGCCCGCGGCGAGGAGCGGGGCGTGACGGGACTGGTCCGCGTCGGCTGCTACCCGAGCCTGGCGCCCACGGTCCTGCCCGTGCTGGTCAGCGAGTTCACGACCAGCCACCCCGACGCCCGGGTCGAGGTCAACGAGAACACCCAGGACGAGCTCACCCGGCGGCTCGAGAGCGGTGAGCTCGACCTCGCGATCATGTACGACCTCGACCTCGACCCGACGTGGCAGTCCGCCCGCCTCGCCGAGCTGCCGCCGCGCGCGGTGCTGCCGGCCTCGCACCGGCTCGCCGAGAGCAACGGCCCCATCGACCTCGGCCACCTCAGGAACGACCCGATGGTGCTGCTCGACACCGCCCCGAGCGCCAACCATGCCTACTTCTGTTGCGCCAGAGCGGGATTCACCCCTCACGTCGTCTACCGGGCCCGCACCTACGAGACCGCCCGCTCGTTCGTCGGCCGCGGCTTCGGCTGGACCCTGCTGCTCCAGCGCCCGAGTGCCAGCGTCACCTATGAGGGGCACCCCGTGGTGGTCAAGGACATCGGTGTGCCGTCGCTGCCTGCGGTGGCCGTCGAGGTCGTGTGGCCACCGGACTCCCTGCTCAGCCGGGCCGCGCGCAACTTCATCACGCTCGCCGTGCGGGTCGCGGAGGAGGGACGACTCGGCATACCTCGGAAATCCTGAGGATCCATGCAGAAAACCTCTGCTTTTCAACGCTAGCGGCTGCCCTCACTCTGGAGCG
Source organism: Pedococcus sp. (assembly GCF_036554925.1). Taxonomy (NCBI): domain Bacteria; kingdom Bacillati; phylum Actinomycetota; class Actinomycetes; order Micrococcales; family Intrasporangiaceae; genus Pedococcus; species Pedococcus sp. Next base: position 41,882 of record NZ_DATBMI010000045.1, on the reverse strand, counting down.
AACGGCACCGGCGCCGATGCCGGCCCGCCGATCCCCTCCAGAGAGGCACACCGATGGCATCCACGGTCAGCGTCGACCAGGCCACCCCGGCCACCGGGCCGAACCCAGCCCGGGGCTCCGGGACCACAGGCCCGGTGGCTCCCTCCGGTGCAGGACGGACGGGCGACCGGGTGAGCGCCACCCGCGCGGTGGCGAGCAGCTTCGTCGGCACCGCGATCGAGTGGTACGACTTCTTCATCTACGGGACGGCTGCGGCCCTGGTCTTCGGCCCGCAGTTCTTCCCCAGCGGCTCCGACCTCGCCGGCACCCTCGCAGCCTTCGCCACCCTGGCCGTCGGCTTCGTCGCCCGACCGTTCGGTGGCGTGATCATGGGGCACTTCGGCGACAGGACCGGGCGCAAGTCGATGCTCGTGACGTCCCTGCTGACGATGGGCGTCGCCACGGTCGGCATCGGACTGCTCCCGAACTACGCGAGCATCGGCGTCTGGGCACCGATCCTCCTGGTCCTGCTTCGATTCCTCCAGGGCGTCGGCGTCGGCGGTGAGTGGGGTGGCGCGGTGCTCATGGCCACCGAGCACGCGCCCAGGGGCAGGGCCGGCCTGTACGGCTCGGCGCCGCAGATGGGCGTCCCCGCCGGCGTCATCCTCGCCAACGTCGTCTTCCTGCTGTGCACCCAGCTCATGACCGAGCAGCAGTTCACCTCGTGGGGCTGGCGAGTGCCCTTCCTCCTCAGCGCCACGCTCGTGGGGGCGGCCATGTGGATCCGCCTCGGTGTCATGGAGAGCCCCGCCTTCACGGCGGTCGAGCAGGAGGACCGCATCACCCGCATCCCCATCCTCGAGGTGCTCACCAAGAGCTGGAGGACCGTCCTGCTCGCCGGCGGCACCTTCATCGCCACCAACGGCATCGCCTACGTGTTCATGGTCTTCGTGCTCTCCTACGGCACCAAGGAGCTCGGCTTCAGCCGCGGCACCATGCTCGCCCTGCTCATCGCCTCCTGCCCCGTCTGGATGTTCGGCATGGGCCTGTCCGCCCACCTCTCCGACCGCCTCGGCCGCCGCCGCGTCTACGTCACCTCGACCGTCGCCCTGCTCGTGGTCTCCGCGGTGTTCTTCACCCTGCTCGACACGGCCACCGTCCCGGTCATGCTCGGCGCGATGCTGCTGCTCGCGTTCGTGCTCGGCAGCACGGTCGGCCCGCAGTCCGCGCTCTTCGCCGAGCTCTTCCCGGCCCACGTGCGCTACTCCGGCGCCTCGCTCGGCTACCAGGTCGGCGCGATCCTCGGCGGCGGGATCGCACCGTTCGTGGCGACCTGGCTGTACGCCAGCTTCGGCAGCACCACCGCCATCACCGCCTACTTCGTGGCCGTCAGCCTGGTCAGCCTCGCCTGCACCCTCGTGCTCCTGCGCCGCCCCCACGTGGCCGAGGAGACGTATGCCGGTCAGCCCGCCTCCCCTGCGGACTGCACCTCCGATCCCCAGCCCGCCGTCGTGGAGCGCTGAGATGACGAACTCGCCCTACTACCAACCGCGCCCGTACGCACCCTCCACCTTCGACTCACTGGCTGCCGACGCGCCGACCCTGCCGGTCGTGGTCGTCGGTGCCGGACCGGTCGGTATGGCCGTGGCGCTCGGCCTGGCCCAGCGCGGCATCCGGGTCACCGTGCTCGAGGCCGCCACCCAGGTCTCCTTCGGCAGCCGCGCGATCTGCGTCTCGCGGCACACCCTCGAGGTGGCCGACCGCCTCGGCGTGGGCGAGCAGCTGACCGATCTCGTCCTGCCCTGGCAGGGCGGTCGCAGCTTCCACCGCGACGAGCAGGTGCTGCACTTCCTCATGAAGCACGACGAGCACGACGTGCGCGGCCCGATGGTCAACGTCTCGCAGTCCGAGCTCGAGCAGGTGATGGCCGACGCCCTGGAGGCGCACCCGCTGGTCACCCTGCACTGGGGCGCTGCCGTCACGGGCCTGACCCAGGACGCCGACGAGGCCACCGTCACCGTCGAGACCGTCGACGGGCCGCGCACCCTGCGCGCGCAGTGGGTCGTCGCCGCCGACGGCGGGCGCAGTGTCGTGCGCGACCTCGTCGGGGTGGGGCTGCAGGGGACCAGCTACGAGGGGCGCTACGTCATCGCCGACATCCACTGGAGCAGTGAGCTGCCCGCCGAGCGGATGGTCTGGTTCGACCCGCCGAGCAACCCCGGCTCCACCGTCATCATGCACCGCCAGCCGAACGACATCTGGCGCATCGACTACCAGCTCGACCCCAGCGAGGACGCCGAGGTCGAGACCCGCGAGGAGCGCATCCGAGCCCGCATCGCCAGCCACCTGGCCTGGCTCGGCGACGACCGCCCGTGGACGCTGGAGTGGCACGGCTTCTACAAGGCGCACGCGCTCGCCCTCGACAGCTTCGTCCACGACCGCGTGCTGTTCGCCGGGGACGCCGCCCACCTCGTGCCCATCTTCGGCGTGCGCGGCCTCAACTCCGGCATGGAGGACGCCGAGACGCTCACCTGGATGCTCTCCGCGGTGCTGACCGCCGGCGCGGATCGTGCTCTGCTGCAGGCCTACTCGGCCGAGCGGCACGACGCCTGGCGCCAGAACGTGGCCAACGCGGGCAAGTCGACGCTCATCATGACGCCCGGCAGCCACGGCCACCGCACCACGCGCGACGCCCTGCTGGCCCTGGCCACCGCGCGGCCGGAGTTCAGCCACCTCATCAACCCCCGCCAGTCCAGCGCCACCCACGCACGGCGGTCACCTCTCACCGTGCCCGGTCCGCCGTCGGCGCCATTCGTGGGCCTGCTGCCCGGCGACCCGGTCGAGGACCGCCGCGTCGTCCTCGCCGACGGCAAGGAGAGCTCGCTCGGCGAGCTGCGCGGCACGGGCTTCGCCGTCCTCGGAGTCGACCTCGACGCTTCCGGTGTGGAGGCCGCATCGAGGCTCCGGGACGCCCTCGCCTCCACCTTCGCGCCGGAGGACGCGACCATGGCGCTGGTATGCCGTGCGCCGGCCGCCGCGGCATACGTCACCGTCGTCGACGACGGCGACGGCGCGCTGGCCGGTGCCTGGGGAGCCGCGCCGGGGGAGGTCCTCGTGGTGCGACCCGACGGGCTGTTGCTCGCGCGGGGCCGCGCCGAGGAGGTGGCCGACCTGCCCGAGCTCATCCTCGGTGGCGGGGTGCCGGCCGCGGGCCCCGAGGGCGCCGCTGACGAGGTGGTGGCCGTGCCCGCCGACGAGGCGCGCCGCGAGTCCGCCTGGCTGGCCCTCTCCGACGGCATCAACGCGGTGCCGTCCGACGACCGCGAGGGCTTCCTGGCCCGGCTGGCGCTGCTGCTCGGCGACCAGGTGTCCACCGACGACTTCGCGCAGGCCGTGGCGACCGCGGCCTCGGTGCGCTGACGAGAACGAGGAGACGACATGCCCTACTACCGCAGCGCGGGGAGCATCCCGCCCAAGCGCCACACCCAGCACCGCACCCCCCAGGGCGGGCTCTACTACGAGGAGCTGATGGGGGAGGAGGGGTTCTCCTCCGACTCCTCCCTGCTCTACCACGTCAACATCCCCTCGGCCGTCGTCGACGTGCGCCCGTGGGAGCTGCCCGACCAGAGCCTGGTGCCCAACCACCCCCTCGCGCCGCGGCACCTCTCGACGCACGAGCTCTTCGAGGACGGTGTGACCGGCGTGGACGCCGTGACCGGGCGGCGGCTGCTTCTGGGGAACGGAGACGTGCGACTCGCCTACGTCGTGGCGGACGCGCCGAGCCCGTTGTACCGCAACGCGATCGGTGACGAGTGCCTCTACGTCGAGTCGGGTGCCGCCACCGTGGAGACGCTGTTCGGCGACCTCGAGGTCGGCGAGGGCGACTACGTCGTCATCCCGCGCGCCACGACCCACCGGGTGGTCCCCACGGGTGCGGTGCCGGTGCGCCTCTACGCGATCGAGGCGAACTCGCACATCGGGCCGCCGAAACGGTTCCTGTCGAAGTACGGGCAGCTCCTCGAGCACGCGCCCTACTGCGAGCGTGACCTGCGTGGGCCGTCGGCGCCGACGGTCGTCGAGGGCGACGACGTCGAGGTCCTCATCAAGCACCGCGGTCCGGGCCCGGGCGGCATCGCCGGCACGGTGCACGTCTACCCGCAGCACCCGTTCGACGTGGTCGGCTGGGACGGCTGCCTCTACCCCTACGCGTTCAACATCAGCGACTACGAGCCGATCACCGGCCGCGTGCACCAGCCCCCGCCGGCGCACCAGGTCTTCGAGGGCTGGAACTTCGTCATCTGCAACTTCGTGCCCCGCAAGGTCGACTACCACCCGCTCGCCGTGCCCGTGCCCTACTACCACTCCAACGTCGACTCCGACGAGGTGATGTTCTACTGCGGCGGCGACTACGAGGCCCGCAAGGGCTCGGGCATCACCCAGGGCTCGATCTCGCTGCACCCGGGCGGCCACCCGCACGGGCCGCAGCCCGGCGCGATGGAGCGCTCGCTCGGCGCCGAGTTCTTCGACGAGCTCGCCGTCATGGTCGACACGTTCCGCCCGCTCGAGCTCGGTGAGGGAGCCCGAGCCACCGATGACGCGGCGTACGCCTACTCGTGGTCCGGTGGCCGCCGGCTGGGGGAGGGCTGAGATGCGCCTGTTCACGCGGTTCCTCGACGACGCGGCGCTCTTCCCACCGGGCTCCGTGCCCCTGGCGCAGGCCGTTCCAGCGCACCTGGCACACCTGGAGTCGGCGCGCGGCCCCCTCGTCGGCCCGTTCGTCGTGGCGTCCTCCTCCCTGCCGGCCCTGGCTGGGCTGCTCCAGGGTCGGCCGCCACGGTCCTTCGAGGTGGCGGTGACCGTGCCAGGGCCGGGGGCCGTGCGCGCGTCCCTCGAGGCGGCGGCCCGGATCCCTGCCCTCGACGTCCGCGCGGTCGAGGTGGGGGTGCCCGCGGGGGTGGTCGCTGCGGAGGACGTCGTGCCGACTCTCGACCTGGCCCTGCGGGGGGACCTCGGACGCGCTGCCGACGGCAGCCGCGCGACGGTCTTCGTGGAGCTGCCCCGCGACGAGCGGCGCGGCGCCCTCATCGACGAGCTGGCCGGCACGGCATACCTCGCCAAGCTGCGCACCGGTGGCGTCCGCGCTGACCTCTACCCGGATGCCGCGGAGCTGGGCTCCGCCATCGTCGCCCTGGTGCGGGCCGGGGTGCCGTTCAAGGCGACCGCGGGACTGCACCACGCGGTGCGGAACACCGACGCCGCCACGGGATTCGAGCAGCACGGCTTCGTCAACATGCTCGTGGCGGTCGCAGCCGCCCTCGAGGGTGCCGACGCCAGCGAGGCGGCCGTCGTCCTGGCAGACCGAGACGGCGCCGGGCTGGCCGCGTCGCTCGGCGCCTGGCCCGTGGGGCAGGCCGAGCAGGTGCGCTCGGTCTTCCGGTCGGTCGGCACCTGCAGCATCGACGACCCCGCGTCCGACCTCTACGCCCTCGGCCTCCTCGAGGCCGCTGAAGGAGTGCCCGCATGACCGTGGTGACCGTTTCCGCCCACTCCCTCTACGGACTGGACAACCTGCCCTACGGCGTCTACTCCGTCGACGGCTCCGCGCCACGGGTCGCCACCCGGCTCGGCGACACCGTCGTCGATCTGGCCGGGCTCTTGGGGGACGAGGTGTTCGCCCGGCCGAGCCTCAACGCCTTCATGGGCCAGGGGTACGAGAAGTGGGTGCGGGTGCGCGCCGAGATCCGTGACCGGCTGGCGCAGGCGGTGCCCGACGAGGTGCTCTTCCCCCTGGCGGACGTCACCCTGCACCTGCCCGTGGAGGTCGCCGACTATGTCGACTTCTACGCCTCGGAGCACCACGCCTCGAACCTGGGCCGGCTCTTCCGGCCGGAGAACCCCGACCCGCTCACGCCGAACTGGAAGCACCTGCCCATCGGCTACCACGGCCGCGCGGGGACCATCGTCGTGTCGGGCACCGGCATCGTGCGCCCCTCCGGCCAGCGCAGGGCTCCGTCTGACGACGCTCCGTCGTTCGGCCCCAGCACCCGGCTCGACATCGAGGCCGAGCTCGGGTTCATCGTCGGGACTGGGTCGGCACTCGGCGAGCCGATCCCGGTGGAGGAGGCCGAGCGGCACCTCTTCGGGGTCGTGCTCTTCAACGACTGGTCGGCCCGCGACATCCAGGCGTGGGAGTACGTGCCGCTCGGGCCGAACCTGGGCAAGTCGTTCGCCTCGACGATCGCGCCGTGGGTGGTGCCGCTGCTCGCCCTGCAGGAGGCCAAGGTGCCCGCGCCGCAGCAGCACCCGCAGCCGCTGCCCTACCTCGCTGCCGAGGAGCCGTGGGGGCTGGACGTCGACCTCGAGGTCGCGTGGAACGGTGAGGTCGTCACGCGTCCGCCCTACCGCGAGATGTACTGGTCGCCGGCACAGATGCTCGCGCACCTGACGGTGAACGGCGCCTCCACCCGCACCGGCGACCTGTTCGCCTCGGGGACCATCTCGGGGCCGGGGAAGGACACCCGCGGTGCCTTCATCGAGCTCACCTGGGGCGGCACGGAGCCGGTCCACGTGGCCGGGGAGACCCGCACCTTCCTCGAGGACGGCGACGAGGTGGTGCTGACGGCGTCCGCACCCGGGGCCGGTGGGTCGCGGATCGGGTTCGGGGAGGCCCGCGGCCGCATCCTCCCAGCCACCCGCGGCTGACACCGACGCCGACGATCCGTGCGGGCGGGGGTGCGCCGCGTGACGGACGGGGCGTGTGCCGCGTGACGGACGGGGCGTGTGCCGCGTGGCGGGCGGGGGTGTGCCGCGGGGCGGGCGCCGGCTCCGGTCACCTGCGGTCGCGGTCCGTTGACGATCTCGGCGGCGTCGAGGACCTCAACAGCGTCACGGACAGCACGGCGACCCACAGCAGGAACGCACCGAGGTAGGTGCGCTCGACGACCCCGAGCCACGGGGTGGGCTCGCCCGCCGCCATCTGGGGGACGGAGCCGAAGGTCAGCACCCCGAAGGCCACCACGACCACGAGGGTGAGCAGGGAGTAGATGCGGAACCTCCGGCCCAGAGCCATGGCCCCGAAGCCCAGCATCGACAGGATCAGCACCGTGTCGGCCGCTCCGAGGACGATGTGCATGACATCGGTGAGGCCCATGGGTGCGTTGGGCTCGATGTCCGCCCTCGCCGAGATGGGGAACGGGTACCACAGCGGACCCATGGCGCCGTAGGCGAACAGGAGCGCACCGGTGACGCGCAGCGGGCGGTTGCCCACAGCGGCCCGCCAGACGCCGAGGCCGAAGGCGACCAGCAGCGCCGAGTACAGCGCACCCTCCACCGTCATGAGCGCGCGGGTGGGTGCGCCGATCGCCGACAGCTCACTGATCGTCTGGGACCGGGAGTCGTAGGCGTCGTAGAGCAGTGCAGCCAGCGTCTCGGCGGTCAGCGGCCACAGCACGGAGGAGACCAGGCCGCAGGCGAGGAGCACCTGCTGCAACCGGGTGCTGGCCGGTGTGGCCGGGGTCGTGAGGCCGGGCGCCGGCTGCGGGACGGTCGTCATCGGGAACACCTCCACGCGGGGCGCCACGGGGCCGGGCGCCCACCCGGCCAGCGTCGACCCGGCCCGATGGCCGGTGGTAGGGGCCAACGACTCACGTGTCGTCATCGGCGTCGTCCAGATGCCGACCGGCTGACCCTCGAGGTCGGACCGCTGGCCGATCCGGGGGTCCGACCTGTTGCCGGGAGGGCCCTCCGCTTGGTCGACTGTCCTCGTGGGTCCGCCCACTCGGGGCGGCCCCAGAAGGAGGTCTCCATGAGCAGTGAGGTCCAGTCACCTCCCGAAGAAGACGAGGCCGGGGGACCGGCGGTGGGCGTGCACGCCAGCCTGTCGGTCGCTGCCCCGGCTGCGAAGGTCTGGGAGCACCTGATCAGTCCCAGCGGCACCGAGGCGCTGCTCGGCGACGGTGCTCGCATCCGCAACAAGGGCGAGCCCTGGCGGGCAGCGGACGGCTCCTACGGCGTGGTCCGCAGCTGGCACCCCGTCGAGCAGGTCAGGGTGACCTGGCACCCCCACGAGGACGGCCCGCTGAGCATGCTCGACGTCCAGCTGCGCCCTGACGGCGACGGCACCAGGGTGGAGGTCTTCCACGAGGGCCGCGGCATCGCCGACGACCCGCGCGGCGACCGGCAGCACTGGGAGGACGCGCTCGGCCGGCTTGCCGCCGGTCTTCCCACCTGAACGAGAGGCCCTGCCGGGCCTCGCCTGGCCCCCTGTGAGACGGACACCGGGTGGTCACCACGCGCGGTGACCACCCGGCATACCGGTCGCTGGTCACTCAGTCGGTGACCACCACGAGCCTGTGCGAACCGGACGTCGTCGGCACGGTGACCTCGACGCCACGGTTGGTCGTTCGCACCGAGTAGTTGCGGACCGCCCGCCCGTCGAGCTGGACCCGGCTCACCGTCGACCCGCGCGGCAGCGTGTGCCCGACGACGACCTTGTCGGCGCGTACCGATCTGGGCGCGTCGAGCACCGTGGTGTACCGCGACCCGGTGTGCGTCGCCCGCACGGCGACGGACCCCCGGCCCAGCCGGATCCGTTCACCCGCCACCTCGCTCTGGCCGGCCGGCACCTGCGGCACCACCACGAGCCGGCCGTTGCCGAGGTCGGGCTGCACGCCGAGCCACTGGTGCACGACCGCCCACGCCGTGCCGTAGTTGCCCCACGACTGCATGAACATCGAGCGGCACGTCCAGCAGCGGTCGATGTTGGGGCCCTGGTCGGGGGAGGCGAAGATCTCCGGCATTGCGCCCGGCTGCTCGTCCGGCGTCCCGCCGGTCGCGGGCTGGGCGAACATCGGTGACGCGAGGGCGTGCGTGTACCGCTGCTGCTGACCCGGCCCGAGCCGCCCGTAGTTGCCCTCGCCGATCGACTGGATCGATGTGGTCAGGCCGAAGACGGTCCGCTCGCCCTGGCCGTTCGCGCCGCCACCACAGCCGGTGTGGAACAGCCCCGGGTTGAAGGGCGGCGTCCCGCTGTAGCAGGCGTCCTCGCGCCCGGCCAGCGCGGCGTCACCGTGGGCGTACGGCGCGATCCCGGGCACCGTGCGGCCACCGACCCGCAGCTCCGCCTCCATCGGCGTCTGCCCGATCCAGTGCTTCTGGAACGACTGCTCGTTGCCCGGGTCGACGAGGGAGTCCGCGTACTGGGACGCCTGGTCGAACCACCACGCCCCGTCGAACCGCTGGTGCAGCTTCCGCGCGAGGTTCTGCGCCCACGCGAAGGTGCGGCCGTCGTGCTTCGACCTCGCCATGTCGGCGAGGTCGTAGAGCCCGCGGATGAGGTAGACGGTGTTGTCGAGCTTCTCCTCGCCCATGCCCCCGCGCTCGACGTTGCCCAGACCCTCGGGCCACCCGTCGCCGTCCTCGTCGAGGGTCTCCACCACGTAGCGCAGGTTGCGCACCGAGAAGTCGTACATCTCGTCGCGGAACCCGTCGTCGCCGGTCCACCGCCACAGCAGCGCCACCGTGCTCGGGAACTTCACGGTCTCGTCGGTGTTGAAGTCGTATGCCGTCGTGCCGTCCGGGTTGGTGCGCCGCGAGTCGTGCCCGAACCAGATGGACCCGTCAGCCACCACCTCGTGGGTCACGACGCCGGACCGGTCGTTGAGGAGGTCGGAGATGTCGCGCAGCGCCCGCAGGTGCTCCCTGATCGCCTCGAACTGGCCCACCGAGACCGAGGCGTATGCCGTGTACTCGGCATCCGTGCCGAAGAGCCAGGGGTAGTCGGGGTACCCGGCGCCCACCCAGGTCACCTCGTCGACGGTGCCCGACGGCGGCGGGAACTGCTTGCCCTGGTTGGTCCACCGGATCTGGAGGTCGGTGGCCGTCTGGGTGAGGTCGGCGAGGTTCTGCTTGCCCCACTCGACGGCGTCCTGCACGAGCGGGTCGCCGGGCAGGGACAGCTGGGTCATCCTGGACAGCGCCTCGCGCGACGACTTCTTCTCCTCGAGCTGGGCGCCCGGGTCCGTGAGTGCCTTCGCGAGCTCACCCCTCGCCGCGTCGACGCCCCGGTCTGAGCCGGCAACGGCCAGCCAGACGGTCTTCGACCCACCGGCCGGCAGGGCGAGCTCGTAGGTGAGCCGTCCGCCCGTGCCCTTGCCGAACGGCCCGTCGTCGCACTGGGACGGCTTGGGCTCGGCCGGTGCGCCGGGCTCGGCGCCGGTGCACCGGCGGCCGGACTGGGCACCCCAGAACTGGTCGCCGACCTGACCGGACGCCGGCGTCTCGGCCGTCCCCACGATCGCGGCGTAGTCGTGGGCGGGCGCCCCTGGCAGCGACCCCTGGTCGCGGAAGACGAGGCTCTCGCCGTCGAAGGCACCCGTGTCCGGCCGGTTGTCGCTGGCGTTGGGGGTCACCCCGTCGAAGCCCCACGGGTACTGGCCCATGAGCTCGGAGTGCGCGTCGACCGACAGGGTCGTCGTGCGCGCCGCACCCGGGTTGGTGATGGTGAGGCCGTAGAGGGCCGCGCGGGTGCCGTCGGGCACGAAGTCGGTCCGGGAGAGCTGCAGACCGGCGGTGTCGGGCAGGTCGTAGCTGCTGTAACCCCAGCCACTGGTGAACCTCGTCGCCGGCCCGACCCACTGCCCGTCGAGCCCGAACCACACGCCGTCGACCATCTTCATGGGGGGCGTCCAGACCCCGCCCATCTCGCCGGTGATGTGCCAGCCGTTGGCGTAGAAGCGGCCGTCCTGGAAGCCCAGCGACTGGGCCCGGGTCCCGGCGGCGACCTGTCGGCGGTCGGCCAGGCGGCTCGTGACCGACAGCTCGTCACCCGCCGCAGCCGCGGCCGTGCCGACCGGGGCGGCTGGGGCGAGGTCGGGAGCGGCGCTGGCGGGCGGCTGCGCCGCCAGGAGCGAGGTTCCGAGCGCCAGTGCACTGATGGCGACCACGATCGAGCGAGACATCATCGTCCTCCGACCCCGAGCAGGAACCCGGCGCCGTACGGCGTCGCGGGTGATCTGGAGTGCCTCGACCGAGGGTTTCGGACGAGATTGTCCGGATTCGCGGACGCTACACCCGACCCCGAGGGGCGGCAACGTGGCCGGGGCGCCGGTCGCGTCGCGATGGGGACGTGAGGGACGTACGCGGCGCCCCGAGCAGGCGGAGGGGCGCGCGGCCAGAGCTGTCGGGAGTCCTGCATCGCGGGGCCGGACCCACGGGCGAGGGGCCAGCCGGGGGACGGCAGGGGTGGCGGGGTGGCGGGATGGTCAGCTGATGCGCTTTCCGTTGAGGTCCCGGGCGGGCCGGAGCCAGAGGTCGTGGATGGTGTCGGCGAGGTCGGCGACGTCGGTGAACCCGTCGAACGCCGCGTCGGGCTCGGCCTCGCGCATGGCGGGGGTGAGCAGGGCCTTGATGGGCAGGATCACCGCGGCCGCCCCAGTCCCGGCGAAGGAGTCCGCGACCGCGAGCGTCCACGCCTCAGCCGCGGCCTTCGCCGCGGCATACATGGCGTTGGTGGCCACCGGTGCCTGGGCCTGGACGGTCGAGATCACGACGAGCCGGCCGCGTGGGCTCGCGCGCAGGGTGTCGTGGAACGCGCGCGAGGTGTGGATGAGGGTGCGCACCAGCAGGTCGTGCAGCCAGTCCCAGTCCTCGAGCGGCTCCTCGGCGAGGTGCACGCCACCACGCCAGCCACCGACGAGGTGGGCCAGCCCGTCCACCCGGCCGTGCCGGGCGTGCACGTCGGCGGCGAGGTCCGCGGTGGCGGTGGGGTCGAGCAGGTCGACCACGCGGCCCTCGACCCGGTCGGAGCCGGAGGCGGCTCGCGCGTCGGCCACCACCTCGTCGAGGCGGCCCTGCGAGGTGTCGAGCGCGACCACGGTGGCCCCCGCGCGGGCCAGGCGCGTCACCAGGGGCGGGCCGGCTGCACCACCGGCACCGGCGACGACGATGACGAGGTCACCAAGGTCTGCAGTGCCGCCACTGACGTCGTCGCTGGGCGTGGCGTCGCTGGGCGTGGCGTCGCTGGGCGTGGCGTCCGCCGCGGGCTGGGAGTCGGGCATGCGCCCCAGTCTGGCCCACCGGCTCGCTTCGGGTCATCGCGTCCGCAGCGCCCCCAGCTGCCGGGCCAGGAAGCGGCGTTCTGGCTCGTTGTCGGCGAGCGCGAGAGCGGCTTCGTAGGCCCGGGCGGCATCCTCGTCACGCCCGAGGCGCCGCAGCAGGTCTGCCCGCACCGCGTGGAAGGCATGGAAGGCCGTCAGGTCGAGCTCGTCGACGATGCCCAGCGCGGCCGCCGGACCGTCGGTCTCGGCGACGGCGACGGCTCGGTTGAGCGCGACGACAGGGGTGGGCGTGACGGCCAGCAGCTGGTCGTAGAGCTGGAGGACCTGCTCCCAGTCGGTGTCGCCGACGGAGTCGGCATCGGTGTGCACGGCGTTGATCGCTGCCTGCAGCTGGTAGGGACCGGGTGCGTTGCGGCGCAGGCACTCTCGCACCAGGTCGTGCCCCTCGGCGATCTGCGCGCGGTCCCAGCGCGAGCGGTCCTGGTCGGCAAGCAGCACCAGCTCGCCGTCAGCCCCGGCGCGGGCGGCGCGACGCGCGTCGGTCAGCAGCATCAGGGCGAGCAGCCCCCGCGCTTCGGGCTCGTCCGGCATGAGCTCGACGAGCAGCCGGCCGAGCCGGATCGCCTCGGCGCACAGGTCCTCCCGCACGAGCTGCTCGCCGGACGTGGCCGTGTGCCCCTCGGTGAAGACCAGGTACACCACCGCGAGCACCGAGGCCAGCCGGTCCGGCAGGTCTGCGTCGCGTGGCACGCGGTAGGGGATGCCGGCCTCGCGGATCTTGTTCTTGGCGCGGACGATTCGCTGCGCCAGGGTGGCCTCCGGCACGAGGAACGCTCGCGCGATCTCGGGCGTGCTGAGGCCGCCGAGCAGCCGCAGGGTCAGCGCCACCTGTGCCGGCTGCGCCAGCGCGGGGTGGCAGCAGGTGAAGATGAGCCGGAGCCTGTCGTCGCGCACGGAACCCTCCTCCTCCCTCGGCTGGTCGGGTGGGTGGAGCAGCAGTGCCTCGGTATGCCGCCTGGTGCGGGATGCCTCTCGGCGCAGCCGGTCGATGGCCCGGTTCCGGGCGGTGGTGATGATCCACCCGGCCGGGCTGGGGGGCAGGCCCTCGGCGGGCCAGCGCTCGACCGCCACGGTGAACGCGTCCTGGACCGCATCCTCGGCGAGGTCGATGTCGCCGAGGACGCGGATCAGGACCGCGACGGCCCGCCCGTGCTCCTCCCGGAAGACGCGGGCGATGTCGTCCGAGGCCACCCGCCCTGGTTCGGATGACACCACGGTCAGCCCTGGTACTCGTCCTGGAACGGGCGCACCTCCACCGGCAGCCCGGTCGCCTCGGCGATCCGCGACGCCCAGCCCAGGGCGATGTCGAGGTCGTCGGCCCGCACGATGGACAGCCCGCCAAGGTGCTCCTTGGCCTCCAGGAAGGGGCCGTCGGTCATGACCGGCCTGCCCTCCCAGCGGATGACCGTGGCCGACTCCTGGTCGGCGAGTCCGCCCGCGAACACCCAGCCGCCGGCTGCGCGGATGTCGGCGTTGACCACCTCGAGGTCGGCCATGACCTGCGTGAGGTCGAGGTCCTCCGGCGGCGGGCCGGGAGGCGAGTACAGCGTGATCAGGTAGGTCTTCATCATGGTCTCCTCCGTCAGGACGCTACTGCGTCGGCTGCGGCGGAACGCCCTTTGGCTCCGCTCACCACCTACACGAACTGCCCTGCCCGGAATCGACAGCCCCGGCAGGCGGATCTCGGAGTGTCTCGCCCGTCCCGGGAGCGATCGCTAGCCCACGCTGTAGGGACAGCCGCCCGAGCCGAGCCTGCGCAGCCCGGCCAGGTCGCCCATGGCGAACTCGGTCACCCGGGGGTTCACCTTCGGCGCCATGACCTGCCTGGTGTTCTCGACGTGGTCGAGGCCGACGAGGTGGGCCAGCTCGTGCATGACGATGGAGCGCGCAACAGCATGTCCGTTGTCGCGGCGCAGTGTCCGGGCGAGCTGCGGGCCGTCGAGGTAGACGGACCCGCCGATGTAGCGGGTCGTGTCGGAGCGGTTGCCGAACTGGGTGACCGGGCCGCCGACCCCAGCGACGGTCCCCTCGAGCCGCGGCACGACGTCGGGGGTGGTCCACGCGAACAGCACCGGGGCCCTGCCCGCGCCGGGGCGGCCGTTGCGCAGCTCGCGCGCCGTGCGCTCGGGGTCGGGCTCCTCGAGGGTTGCGCCGACGACCTCCAGGCGCAGACCGCTCGCCTCGCTCACCCTCGCGATCGCCTCTGCGAGCAGGGTCTCCGAGCCCTCCGGGGCGCTCTTCTCGTTCACGACGACCTGGATGGGCAGGCACGGGTCCCAGACCACGGGCTGCTGCGTCCGCTCGTGCAGGCGGAGGAAGGCGTAGGCAGTCGGGTCGTCCGGCGGCAGGTCGCCCTCCCACCCGGCCAGCCCCCAGACCTTGGCGCCGACTCCGACCGCCAGCACCACGACGATGGCTGTCAGCAGCCCCCGGACCCGGGTCGACCCGCGCTCGCCCCTCCGTCGGCCCTGCCCCGCACGCCGCAATGCCCCCGCCATCACCCGGACATCTTGGAGTGGTGACGGCGCCCGGTGCGGGGACAAAGGGGACGATTCAGCCGAACGGCTGACCTGGGCCCGAGGACCGGGCTGGCGGTGCTCAGAGACGGGCAAGCGCTGCGCTGAGAGCGGCGATGTCACGAGGCCCCACCTGACAGCAGCCTCCGACGTATTCCGCCCCGGCCTCGACCCAGGCCGCGGCGGCGCCCGGCTCGAAGGACGGGCCACTCGACCAGCGATGGCTGATCGCATCCCAGTCCGCCCCACCGTTGGGGTAGGCCACGACCGGCCTGTGAGCAACGCGGGCGGCCATCTCCACAGCCGGCAGGACGTCGGCCGGCGCGCAGCAGTTGACCCCGACGGCGAAGACCCGGCCGGCGGACGCGGCGACGGCGAACGCCTCGACGAGTGGCTGCCCCGCCCTGGTCAGCGGGCCATCGCACGAGAAGGAGAACCACGCGGGGACCCCCAGCTCGGCCAGCAGCGGCGCGAGCACCTCGGCCTCGCGGACGTCCGGGATCGTCTCGACGGCGAAGAAGTCCGGCTCCGCCGACGCGAGCAGCTCCAGCCGTGGGAGGTGGAACTCGCGCAGCGCGGCACGCGAGATGCCGTAGCTGCCGCGGTACTCCGAGCCGTCGGCGAGGACCGCGCCGTAGGGTCCCACCGACGCGGCCACCCACCTGAGCGTGCCGTCACCAGAGCAGGCATCCCGCGCGTCGCGGGCCAACCGCACCCCGAGCCTGATGAGCCGCTCGGCCTCGGTCGGCTCCATCCCGGCCTCGACGAAACCCTCGACGCTGGCCTGGTAGGTCGCGGTGGTGGCGACCCGCGCGCCGGACTCGAAGTAGGTGCGGTGCACCGCCGCGACCTCCTCGGGGGCGTCGCGGAGGAGCCGTGCCGTCCAGAGCGAGTCCGACAGGTCGTGGCCGCGCTCCTCGAGGGCGGTGGACATGCCGCCGTCGAGCAACACCGGCCCTCGCCCGTCGAGCTGGAGGTGAGGGGCGCGAGTGGTCACGCAGCCAGTGTCTCCTGTCTGCGGCCACCCCCGCCCCCGTCACCGGTCGCGCGCAGTTCACGCCGGCGCGGTCCGGTGTGCCGCGTGCCCACAGTCAGCGGGTGGCGAACGCGAGCTCGTCATCGCGGGTCAGCACGACGGGCACTGGGACGAGCAGCGAGGGGTCAGCGGCCTGCGCTGGGTCTGCTCGCGCGCGCGGCGACGGCCTAGGGTGGCGCCATGGCGACGATCACGATCATCGGCGGCCACGGCAAGGTCGCGCTCCGGCTGGGCCGGCTCCTGAGTGAGTCGGGCCACGAGGTCACCTCGTGGATCCGGAACCCCAACCACGCCAGCGACGTCGAGGCCACGGGCGCCACCGCCCTGGTTGCCGATGTCGAGACGCTGGGCGCCGACGAGATGGCCGAGCGCTTGAGAGGCCAGGACGCCGTCGTCTGGTCGGCGGGTGCAGGCGGCGGCAACCCCGCGAGGACGTACGCGGTCGACCGCGACGCCGCGATCCGCTCCATGGCCGCCGCGGCGACAGCGGGGACGTCGCGCTATGTGATGGTGTCCTACTTCTACCGCCGCCCGGACCACGGTGTCCCGAAGGACAGCCCGTTCTTCCCCTACGCCGAGGCCAAGGCGGCCGCCGACAGCCACCTCCGCGAGACCGGGCTCGAATGGACCGTCCTCGGCCCGAGCAGCCTGACCGACGACCCGGGCACCGGCCGGATCACCACAGGGGAGGGGGTCACCCCGACGAAGGTGAGCCGGGACGATGTGGCGGCGGTCGCGGCATACGTCCTGGACCACCCCGCCACCATCGGCCGGACCATCGACTTCAACAACGGGGAGACCCCGATCGCCGACGCGCTGGAGGGCACCGACGCGCCCGGGTAGTTTCGTGGCCATGCAGACCCGCCGACTCGGACGCATGGGACACCACAGCTCGGTCCTCATCTACGGCGCGGCCTCACTCTCCGAGGTCGACCAGGACCGCGCGGACGCCTCGATCCAGGAGGCACTCGACGCGGGCATCAACCACTTCGACGTGGCGCGTGACTACGGGGACGCCGAGCTCCGGCTCGGGCCGTGGATGCCACGGATCCGCGACGACATCTTTCTCGCGAGCAAGACCGGAGAGCGCGAGGAGGAGTCCGTGTGGCGGCAGGTCAACGAGTCGCTCGAGCGCCTGCAGACCGACCACCTCGACCTCATCCAGCTCCACGCGGTCTGCGACCTCGACGCGCTCGACCGGCTCACCGCGCCGGGTGGTGGCCTGGCCGCTGCCGTCCGCGCCAAGGAGGAGGGCCTGGCGGGTGCGATCGGCATCACGGGCCACACCCATGCTGCGCCCGCCGTCCACACCGAAGCCTTGCGGCGCTTCGACTTCGACAGCGTGCTCACCCCGGTGAGCTACCGCCTGGCGGGCGACCCGGCATACCGGGCGGACCTCGACCGCCTGCTCGAGGCCGCGGCCGCGACGGACGCCGCGGTGATGGCCATCAAGGCCATCGCCCGCCGCAACTGGCGCGAGGGCGAGCCCCAGCGGTACGACACCTGGTACCTGCCGCTCGACGAGCAGCAGGCCATCACGGCGGCGGTCGCATGGGTGCTCGGGACCTACCCGCAGGTCACGGGCATCGCGACGGCGGGCGAGACGCGGCTGCTGCGCCAGATGGTCGAGGCGGAGCGGGCCGGCGTCGACCTCACACCGCAGCAGGCGGCAGAGGTCCTCGATCGGGTGGAGGACTACTCCTCACCGTTCATCTCCATGCCGTTCTGACCGGCCCTGTCACCCGGGAGGCCACTCCGAGGGGCACTCGGTGCGCAGCCCCGGGCTCACAGCACCGTGGTGCCGTACATCGCTCCCAGCGGGTCGGCGATGAGCTCGATCCGCGCACCGTCGGGGTCCCGGAAGTAGATCGAGGTCCCGCTCTCCTCCAGGTACTCCACGCCCGCAGTGGCGAGGTTCCCCTTGAGCCGTTCCCACGTCGCGGGCTCCACCGAGATGGCGAGGTGGTGCAGCCCGCCGAGCACCTCGGCATACGGCCCGAGGTCCAGCCCCGGCAGGTCGAAGAAGGCCAGCAGGTTCCCGTTGCCGATGTCGAAGAAGAAGTGGTTCGAGCCCTTGTAGTCCCGGTTCTCGAAGATCTCGGTGAGCGGGAACTCCAGCACCTCCTGGTAGAACTTCACGGTCCGCTCGACGTCGGAGCACAGCAGCGCGAAGTGGTGCAACCCTCGCGCCGAGGACGCCGGTCGGTCGGCCAGCAGGTAGGTCGAGCGAATCCTCTCCCGTTCGCGGTCGATCGCGGCAAGGTCGAGCTCTGCGGTCATGTCGTCACCTTGGAATCCCTTGTGAGAGAACGGGTCAGATCCGGAAGAAGAGGTTGAGGAAGCGGTCGGCCACCGCCCGGTCGCCGCGGATCGCGCCGGCGTTGCACCGCCCGAACGCCGTGAGCACGAAGCTCGCGGGGTCGAACTCGATCACCGTCAGGTCCGAGACGTCGCCCGGCGCGTAGTCCATCCCGCTCGGGCCGAACGAGACCCGCGTGTCACCGGCGTTCGGTCCACTGGTGACCCGGATGCCGACCTCGCCGGGCTCGATGTCGGCCGCGGCGACGGTGTACTTCCACAACACGAACATGAAGGGCGTCAGCAGGTCGCCCACCTCGCCGTGGAGCGCGTGCGCCCGCCCGGTGCCCTCGCGCACGTCCCACGAGTGCACTCCGTAGTCCATCAGCTGGAACGCCGGGTAGAAGAACGACGGCAGCGGACCCATGTAGAAGTGCGACACGATGAGGTTGGTCCAGTCGTCCTCGGTGAGCGCGTCGAAGGTCCGCATCATCGTGTCGAAGTCCGCCCGCAGCCGCTCCACCAGGGCCGCCCTCGGCTCGGTGCGCAGCGCCGTCGCCATCTTGTCGGCGCGCGCTGCCATGCCGGGCAGGCCGTATGCCGCCGGCACCTCCGCGCCGCTGCGTGCCGCGTCGAAGGCCACGAAGTACGTCTCCGTCGTGTCGACGATGTGGCCCACGACGTCGCGGACCTGCCAGTGCCCGGCCCCGGTCGGCGCCTCCCAGGCCTCGTCGCTGTCGACCATCGCGAGGAACTGCTCCGCCTCGCTGCGCACGACCCGCAGCATCGTGTCCTTGCCGTCGTAGGTCATGGCGTTCCAGCCGCTCATTGCCCGTCTCCTCCCTTGTGGGGTGGTGTCTCAGTAGGTGCCGGGCGGTCGCCCGGCGTAGGCGTCGTCGAGGAGGCGACGCAGCGAAGGCGCGTCAGGCGGCCGCGGGTTGCGCGCGCCGACGGCGGCGACGGCCCGCTCGGCGACCTCGTCGAGGACGTCGGCGGGGAGCCCGATCGAGGCGAGGTCCGTGGGGGCGTCGAGGCGCTCGGCCAGGGAGCGCAGTCCGAGCACCGCGTCCGGTGCGCCCAGCGCCAGGGCCACGAGGGCGAGCGCAGCAGGCGCGGCGTGCGCGTTGTATGCCGCGACGTAGGGGAGCAGCACGGCGTGCACCTCCCCGTGGTCCACCCTGTACGTCCCGCCGATGACGTGGCAGAGGGTGTGGTGCAGCGCCGTGCCGGCCTGCTCCATCGACCAGCCGGCCAGGTAGGTGCCGTAGAGGGCCTCGCCGCGGGCCGTGAGCGCGGTCTCCGACCCGGGCGGCGCCTCGACCGCGACCGGGAGCGAGACCGCCAGCTGGCGCGCCCCCTCCTGGGCGAGGAGGTCGGTCACCGGGTTGGCGCCGGGTGCGTACAGCGCCTCGACGCAGTGGGCGAGGGCGTTCAGGCCCGACGTGGCGGTGAGCCGGCGCGGCATCCCCGTGGTGAGCTCGGCGTCATAGACGACGACGCGGGGGAGCGCCCGCACGTCCCGCGCCGTTCGCTTGTGCTCACCGGTGACGCCGTAGACCGTCGTGGCCTCGGACCCGGCATACGTCGTGGGGATGGCGACGAGGGGGAGACCGGCCCCGACGGCGACCGCCTTGCCGAGCCCCGTGGCCGACCCGCCGCCGACGGTGACGATCCCGTCGGCGCCGGCGGTGGTGGCGACCTCGGTGGTGCTGGTGACATCAGCGGTCGGGACGTGCTGGACCACCTCGTGCACCCGGGCCACGACCTGCGTGCCGAGGCGCTCGGAGAGCTGGTCGGCCGCACCCTTCGCGGAGGCCGTCGCGATGAGGACGACGGCGCGCAGCCCGAGGGCGTCGACCTCGGCGGGGACGTCGTCGACCCGGCCCGCTCCGAAGAGCACCCGCTGCTGCTGCAGGTCGAGCTCAAACCCCTCGTCCCTGGACATGGCGGCCCCCAAGGTCGACGACCCCTCAACGCTACTTCCGGGGGTGCCTCACCGCCATGGGGCTACGTGTAGAACTCGACCTTGCCGGAGTACTTCCAGAAGTTGCCCGGGTTGCTGTGCCAGCGGACCTGGATGTCGTACCGGCGGTCCTCGGGGATGCTCAGGTTGCCGGTGCACTGCCAGCCGTCGCCGCCGAACGCGCCCCACGTGAACGACGGCCCGTCGCCGTTGACGGGCCCGATGCCGACGTCCGCGAGGAAGTTCTGGCCGCCGTTGAAGACCTTGACGCAGAGGTTGTCGGTCAGGTCGTCGTACGTGCCCCGGGCCTTGAGCTCGCCGTTGTGGTACAGCGAGACGGTCGCGTCGCTGGCGGAGGCGGGGGTGGAGGTGCCTGCCAGCAGCGCGGCCATGCCGAGCCCTGCGGCCCAGAGGCGTCGGTGGTGTCTGACGTGCATGAGGGTGCCCTTCTCTGAGGTGGTCCGGAGGTGTGGTTCGAGACGTGCGGCGAGCAGCGCCCGGTCAGCCGACCCAGTGCGGGTTGTCGTTCCACTGCATGGGGGAGCACCCGCCCTTGCTGCAGACCTTGATGCCGGCATCGTCGATCTCGAGCGTCGAGGAGAAGTAGGTGGAGTCGCGCAGCGGGTCGGAGCCGCAGCCGCCGATGTCCTCCCGCTCACCGACCTTCTGCCACCCGGTGTCGCCGGTGCGGCGGATGTACAGCTCGATCCGGGCGCGGACGTCGTCGCCGGGGCAGCGGTCGTTGAGGTAGATGTCGTCGAACCGCACCATGGTCGAGCTGGTGAAGTTGAGGTAGGTCTTGCCGTACGCCTGTCCGTTCGGCGACTCCGCCGAGACCCAGCCGTCGACCGCGCTCGCCGGCACCGCCATGCCCAGCAGGGTCAGGCCGGAGGCTGCCGCGGCCATCCCTGCCCGCACGACTGCGTTCCTGCGCGTCACCGTTGTCATCATCGTGGCCTCTCCTCGTTCGTCCGGTGGTCGATGCAGGACGGTAGGCGGGGGCGCTGCGAGAGGGCTGCGGACGCCTCGCAGTGGCTGCGCAGCCGTCCCGGCTAGGGGGCCGGGATGCCGTGCCGGGCCCGCCGCCCTGAGCACCCCGCCCTGAGCACCCCGCCCTGAGCACCCCGCCCGTTCGGCGGAGGTCCGCCGTCGGCGCCCCGTGCGAGGCTGGACACCTCATCGACACCAGAGAGGTGTGCCGCGTGGCCGAGGACTACGTGAAGCTGCGGCTTCGCTTCAGGGAGAGCGACGACCTGCCGGAGGCGGAGGGCATGTGGGCCGAGCCGGTCCACGCCCACGACGGAGGCGGCACGTACCGGTTGGCGAACTCCTCGTTCTTCGTCCCGCTCGCCACCGGTGACACGGTGCGGGCCGCGGTCGACGGGCACGGTTCGCTGCAGATCGTCGACATCGTGGCACCGTGCGACCGGGTCCTGACGGTGACCGAGCACACCGACCAGGTCACCGACGAGGAGGTGCAGCGGATCGCCGACGCCTGGACCGAGGGCACCGACGGGTGGACCGAGGGGACGAACGGCCTGCTCTACACCATCTGGCCGGAGGGCATGGGCCTGGAGCAGATCAGCGACGTGCTCCGGCGTTCCATCGGGCGGAGCCGCGCCTGGACGTGGCACGCCACCGCCCTCCCCGCCGACCGGGTGCGCGAGCAGCACAGTGAGATCGACTTCGACCTCGACACCACGGCGCCGGCGGAGTTCGTCACCGACTACTGGGCACCCGAGGACCCGGAGTGGGCTGCACGCGGCATCACCGATCCCGAGCGGCTCGCGTTCATCCAGAGCCTCGCCAGCGAGGACCCGCGTGTGGCGGTCACGCTCAAGAACGGCCGTCACGACAACGTCCTGCGCTACATCGAGCGGCTCACCGCGGACGACCCGAGGGCCCTCCCGCCGCTCGACGGCCCGCTGCTCGACGAGGTCTAGGCCGGGCGCTGCCCGACCCTCGTCCTGGGGCTATTCCTCGTCCTCGGCCCCAGCGTGGGGGTAGTCGTCGCTCTCACTGACGGCCTGCCACTGCTCCACGACGTCGGCCTCGTTGGCCTCGTCGCGCAGCGACCGGGGCTCGGCCTCGGGCAGGTCCTCGCCCTCGTCGACGTCGGGCTCGGTGTCGAGGTCACGCTGCTGTTCCTCCAGGTCTGCCAGGGGGACGTCGTCTCGGGGCTCTGCCATGGCGCGCTCCTCCTTGTTCGAGCCGGTGGGGGCCCGGCGCAGATCGGTGGGTGCCTCCCAGTGTGGCCCAGTGAGGCGCCGATCTCGATGGCTGGGCCGTCGTGGGCCGAGATGCCGCGAATGTCCCCGGACGACCGCGGGGTCTCAGCAGTGCCCGGGGCGGGCGCACCCTCCTCAGGGGGCGGCATCTGCCACGCAGCGGAAGCCGATGTTGCCGGCCGAGCTGTCGGGCGTGTTCCTGGTGCGGGCGGCGACCCGGTAGCGGTTGCAGTACGAGTCGTGGCACAGGTAGGAGCCGCCGCGCATGACCCGCTCGCTGCCCGACGCGGGTCCTCGCGGGTCGACCACGAGACCGGCGTCGTGCTGCGTCGACCACTGGTCCGCGCACCACTCCCAGACGTTGCCGGCGACCTGGAAGAGCCCGTAGCCGTTCGGCGGAAACGCTGTCACCGGCGCTGTGCCCACGTAGCCGTCCTCGCCGGTGTTGGACGTGGGGAAGCGTCCCTGCCAGATGTTCGCGCGGTGCTCACCCTGCGGTGTGAGCTCGTCGCCCCACGCGAAGCGGCGACCCTCGAGGCCCCCGCGCGCGGCATACTCCCACTCCGCCTCGGTCGGCAGGCGCATCCCGACCCAGGCGGCAAAGGCCTCGGCGTCGGCGTGGCTGACATGCACAACGGGGTGGTCCAGGCGATCGGTGACATCCGACCCCGGCCCCTCGGGCCGGCGCCAGGTGGCCCCGGCGACGACGCACCACCACGGTGCGGCCCGGGCCCGCTGGGCGCCGTGTCGCAGCGAGCCGGGCAGGAACGAGGCGAAGACGAACGACCAGCCGAACCGCTCGGCCTCGGTGACGTGGCCGGTGGCGTCCACGAAGGCGGCGAACTCCTCGTTGGTGACCGCCGCGGCGTCGATGACGAAGGGCGCCAGCCGCACCGGGCGGATCGGCCCCTCGCCGTCCTCGGGGTTGGCGTCGGGGTCCTCGGAGCCCATCAGGAAGACGCCACCGGGGAGGGCGATGGCGGCCTCGCGTCGGTCGGAGGGGGGCGGAGCCGCAGGGGAGGGTCGCTCCGAGCGCGTCACGGAGGCCTCCCCGGGGGACTCGGGGGCACGGGCTGCAGGAAGGTCCCCAGGCACCGCAGCGCGCGGGGCGGCGCAGCACGACGAGGGGTGATCGGGCGCGGACATGCCGTCAGTCAAGCACGCGGCAACCCGGCAAACCCGCCACAATCGGGCAGGTGACCTCGCTGCCCGCCTCGTCCCGCCCGTCCCGACCCAACCTGGTCTTCGTCATGTCCGACGACCACGCCGCGCACGCGATCAGCGCCTACGGGAGTCGGGTGAACCACACCCCGAACCTCGACCGGCTGGCGGCGGAGGGCGCGCGCCTCGACGCCGCCTTCTGCACGAACTCCATCTGCTCCCCGTCCAGGGCGACGATCCTCACGGGTACCTACAGCCATGTCAACGGCGTCCCGTCGATCTACTCCGAGTTCGACTACAGGCTCCCGACCTTCCCGGAGTGCCTGCAGCGGAGCGGCTACGCGACGGCGCTCTTCGGCAAGTGGCACCTCGGGCACGGCCCCGCCAGCAACCCGCGCGGCTTCGACGACTGGAAGGTCTTCCCCGACCAGGGCGACTACACGGACCCGCTGATGCTCTCCGAGGCAGGGGAGGAGATCGTGCCGGGCTACGCGACCGACGTCATCACCGACCTCAGCCTCGACTGGCTCTCCCGGCAGGACCCCGATCAGCCGTTCTGCCTCCTCGTCCACCACAAGGCGCCGCACCGGCCGTGGGTCCCTGACGAGAAGCACCGCGACCTCTACCCGGTGGGTTCGATCCCCGAGCCGGACACGCTGTTCGACGACTACGCCACCCGGAGTCGCGCCGCGCGCGAGGCGCGGATGACCATCGCCGACGACCTCAACGAGGAGGACGTGAAGGAGCGGCTGCCCGATCACCTCCGGGGCGAGGAGAACCGCGTCGAGCGCACGCGCTGGATGTACCAGCGCTACATGCGCGACTACCTGCAGTGCATCCAGTCGATCGACGACAACGTCGGTCGCCTGCTGGACCACCTCGACGAGCACGGACTCGCCGACAACACCGTCGTCGTCTACACCTCGGACCAGGGCTTCTTCCTCGGCGACCACGGTTGGTACGACAAGCGCTTCATCTACGACGAGTCGCTGCAGATGCCTTTGCTCGTGCGCTGGCCCGCCGAGGTTCCCGCAGGCTCGTGCCCCGACGAGATCGTCACCAACGTCGACTTCGCGGGGACCTTCCTCGACCTGTGCGGCCTCGATGCCGCGGAGGTCCTCCCGGACTCGCAGGGCCGGAGCTTTCGCGGGCTGCTGCGCGGCGAGGTGCCGGGTGACTGGCCCCAGTCGATGTACTACCGCTACTGGGAGCACGACGACCCGAGCCACCACGCATGGGCGCACTACGGGGTGCGCACGAGGAGCCACAAGCTCGTCCACTACTACGCCGACGGCCTCGGGACCCCAGGGTCGTCCGACCGCTCGCAGGAGCCGGAGTGGGAGATGTTCGACCTCGTCGCCGACCCGCGCGAGCTGAACAACGTCGCCGACGACCCGGCCCACGCCGAGGAACGGGCCGCGCTCGAGCGGGAGCTGGCCCGGCTGCAGTCGCACTACCGCGACGAGCCCTACACCGGGTAGGGCGCGCGTCCGGCAGGCACGGGACGCGCGCGACCGCCATGCCACCGGGCGCTGTCGGCACCCGGTGGCATGATCGCGGGATGCAGCGAGTCGACGGCCGCCTGGTGCTGAGTCCCACGGACCTCACCAAGCATGTCGCCTGCCCGCACATCACCACGCTCGACCTGCAGGCCCTCGACGCCGGGGCCGCGGCCATGGGAGCGACTGCCGCCGACGACGCGCTGAACCTCGTCTTCGAGAAGGGGCTCGCCCACGAGGCCGACTACCTCCAGCACCTGCGCGACCAGGGTCTGAGCATCACGGAGATCGACGGCTTCGGTCACGACCGCCGGGCAGCGGAGGCCGCGACGCTCGATGCGATGCGCCGGGGCGTCGACGTCGTCTACCAGGCCACGCTCTACGACGGGGAGTGGGTCGGCCACGCCGACTTCCTGCTGCGCACCCAGCGCCCGAGCGACCTCGGCCCCTGGTCCTACGACATCGCGGACACCAAGCTCGCGCGCCGGCTCAAGGTCCCGGCCCTGCTCCAGATGGCGATGTATGCCGCGCGGCTGGCGCGCCTGCAGGGCGTCGCCCCCCAGCGCCTCGTCGTCGTGACCGGCGACAAGGAGCAGCACCCGTGGCGGCTCGTCGACGTCGCGCCGTACGCCGCCCGCCGCCGGGCTGCGCTGCTGCGGGCCATCGAGGCGCGGGTCCCCACGCAGCCGGTGCCGTGCGCGCAGTGCTCCCAGTGCCGCTGGCAGGGCCGCTGCGCGCAGGAGTGGGCCGACGCCGACGACCTCGTCCAGGTCGCCGGTCTGCGCGCCGACCAGCGAGAGGCTCTGCGCGCCAACGGTATCCACACGATGAGGGCGCTTGCTGCAGCCCCCCTCGAGGAGGTCTCGGCGGTGCTGTCGGCAGCCACCGCCGAGCGCCTCCACCAGCAGGCCCGCCTCCAGGTGGCCGAGCGCGATAGCGGCCACGCGGCATACCTGCTCCTCCCGCCCGAGGTGGGCCGCGGGCTGCAGCGACTGCCCGAGCCCAGCCCCGGCGACGTCTACCTCGACTTCGAGGGTGACCCCTGGGCCGAGGAGGGGCGCGGTCGGGAGTACCTCGCCGGCCTGTGGGACCGGCAGGGCACCTTCACCGAGTTCTGGGCCCATGACACCGCCGGCGAGAAGCGGCTCACCGAGCGCCTCCTCGACGAGCTGATGCGGCGCTGGCAGGCCGACCCCGGCATGCACGTCTACCACTACGCCGCCTACGAGCGGACCGCCCTCGAGCGGCTCACGGGCCGCCACGGCACACGCGAGGCGGAGCTCGACCAGCTGCTGCGCGCGGAGCGGCTGGTCGACCTGTACGCCGTGGTGCGCCAGGGCCTGCGGATCAGCAAGCCGTCCTACTCCATCAAGAAGCTGGAGGACTTCTACTGGGGCAGGACGCGCGGAGCCGGCGACGCCGCCGTCTCGGATGCGATGACCTCGGTCGTCGAGTACGAACGCTGGCTGACGGACCACGACGACGCGATCCTGGCCAGGATCCGCGACTACAACCGGGACGACGTCGAGTCCACGCACGACCTGCACGTGTGGCTGGAGGAGCGACGCGACGAGCTGGCCGCGCGGGGGCACGAGCTCAGCCGGCCGGTGCCGGCGGAGCTGAAGGAGGTCGGCGAGGACGAGCGGGCCGAGACCGAGCTCGCCGAGGCGCTGGCGGGGGCCGGCCACGAGCTGCTCGCGGGGTGCGTCGGCTGGCACCGCAGGGAGGCCAGGCCCGGCTGGTGGGAGTTCTTCCGCTACGAGACCCTCGACACCCAGGAGCTCGTCGACGACCGCACGGCCCTCGGTGGGCTGGGCGCGCCAGAGCACGTCGACGACGTGGTGAGCGCCAGGACCGGCCGGGTGACGTCTCGGGTCTGGCGCTACCGGTTCCCGCCGCAGGAGTGCGGCTTGCGCCTCGACACGGTGGCCGACGTCGACACCCACCAGGGCGCTGGCACACTCGTCGCCGTCGACCCGGTCCAGGGCTGGGCGGACGTCCAGCGCGGCGTGCGCCACGAGCCCCTGGCATCCCGGGGGTTCGGGCCCGGTGGGCCGCTGAACGACAGGGTGCTGCGCGACTCGATCGCCGAGACGGGGCGACGGGTGCTGGCGGGGGAGAGCACGATGGCGTCGCGTCTCGTGGCCGGGGTCGTGCCGGCCCGCGAGGTGCTGGCCCTTCGGGGCGGTGAGACGCCCGCCAGGGCGGTGGTGCGCATCGGGAGCTGCCTCGACGGCGAGGTCCTGGCCGTGCAGGGGCCGCCCGGCACCGGCAAGACGTATGCCGCGGTGCAGCTGATCGAGGCACTCCTCGACGCCGGCAGGAGAGTGGGCGTCACGGCGCTCTCGCACTCGGTGATCCGGCACGTCCTCGAGAAGACGGGGCGTCCCGCACTGCACAAGGTCACCGGGGCGCCGGAGGAGGCAACGGCCGCGGAGGGGCCGCTCCGGCTCACCGGGTCCAACGACGAGGCCCGCGACGCACTGCTGTCCGGCCAGGTGTCGCTGGTCGGTGGCACGGCCTGGCTCTGGGCGCGGGAGGACATGCGCGAGTCCGTCGACGTGCTCGTCATCGACGAGGCCGGGCAGTTCTCGCTGGCCAATGCCGTCGCCGCTGCGGGGGCCGCGAGATCGCTCGTCCTGCTGGGCGATCCGCAGCAGCTGACCCAGCCGACCCAGGCGACGCATCCGTACGCCGCGGGCGTCTCGGCGCTGCAGCACCTCATCGGGGAGCACGACACCATGCCCGCGGATCGGGGCGTCTTCCTGGGTACCACCTTCCGCATGCACCCTGGCGTGACGCGGTTCGTCTCCGAGCTGTCGTACGAGGGCAGGCTCGACTCCGCCCCGCACCGCGAGCGACAGGTGATCGGGGGTGCTGGGCCGCTGTCAGGCTCGGGACTGCGTTGGGTGCCCGTCGAGCACCAGGGCTGCAGCGCGGACAGCGAGGAGGAGGCCGCGGTCGTGGCCGGCCTGGTCAAGGAGCTGCTGACCCGGTCCTGGACCGACACGGAGGGGGTCACCCATCCGATGACCGAGGAGGACGTCCTCGTCGTCGCGCCGTTCAATGCCCACGTGGCGCGGCTGCGGGCGGCGCTGCCGGGCGGCATCCTCGTCGGCACGGTCGACCGGTTCCAGGGGCGGGAGGCTCCGGTGGTCGTCTACTCCATGGCGAGCTCGAGTGCGCAGGACGCCCCGCGCGGTGTCGACTTCCTCTTCGACCTGCACCGGTTCAACGTCGCCGTCTCCCGAGCTCGGGCGATGAGCATCGTCGTGGCCAGCCCCGCCCTGCTCGATGCCGAGGTGCACACGCCGGAGCAGCTGCGGGCCGTCAACGCGCTGTGCCGCTATGCCGAGCAGGCCACCCACGTCGACGTTCGGTGACCGACCAGCCGACGTCCGGGCGCGCGGTGTCGGTGTCTCGGGTCCATGACGGCCGCGAAGTTGTCCACACGACCGGTTCGGAAGCAGCCCTGGGGACAAGCCAGCGGTCGAATCGCTCATCAGCGCAACGATGTCCGCATGACCTTCAGAGACCTTCCCAGCGACATCAGGCACCTCCCGCTCACCGACCCCACCCTCGCCGCCGATGTCGTCGACCTCATCCTCGGCGACGAGGCGCGGGCCGGTGGGGCGATCGCGTTCGTGCTGTGCGACCACGCGGGCCGCGGGCTGCAGCCAGTGGTACTGAGCGACGTGCCGGACGACGCCGACTCCCAGGGAATGCGGCAGCTCCTCGACCACTTGCTCCCGATCGTGGCGGAGGCCGAGGGGGCCGTGCTGATCGGGAGGGGGCGCCGGGACGGCCTCACGCCCACTGACGCCGACCGCGAGTGGCACCAGCTCGCGATCTCCGCCTGCGCTGCCCACGGCGTGCGGCTGCTGGGCTACTACCTGGCGAGTGCCGACGGCGTCGCGGCGATGCCCGAGCCGCTCACCGCGGCGTCCTGAGACAGGGGGCGCGGCGCTCAGCGGACGCCGAAGATGCGGGTCGTCGCGCCCCACGTGACGGTGAGCGGCTTCGCGGCGGAGGCGAAACCGCCGGTCCCGTTGCCCGGGTAGAAGACGTTCCTGCCGGCGGGTGTGCGGGCGATCAGGTCCGCTCGTCGGTCGCCCGTGAGGTCGCCGGTGGAGAACACCGTGTTGAACATCTGCCAGCCGCGTCCGATGAGCCGGCCCGGCTCATAGCTGCCGGTACCCGTGCCCCGGTAGAGGTAGAGCTCTCCTGTGCCCTTGCGGCCGAGGAGGTCCGCACGGCCGTCGCCGGTGAAGTCACCGGGCGTGATGACATCGCTGAGCGTCTGCCATCCCGTCGCGACCTTGCGCGCCCCGGACGCGAACCCGCCGGTGCCGTTGCCGGCATACAGGAACAACTCGCCAGAAGGCTTGCGCGCCAGCAGGTCTGGCTTGCGGTCGCCGTTGAAGTCGCCGGGGGCGACGACCGTGTCGAAGACCTGCCAGCCGCGGCCGATCGCAGTGCCCGCGCCGGTGAAGCCACCCTTGCCGTTGCCGCGGTAGAGGTGGAGCTCGCCGGTCGGCTTGCGCGCGAGGACGTCGGAGCGACCGTCGCCGGTCCAGTCACCCGGTGAGAGAACGAGGTTGAACGCGTTCCAGCCCGGACCGATCCGCACCGGCTTGCCGATCGATGAGAGCCCGGTCGGGTAGTAGTAGAGGTCTCCGGTGGCGGTGCGCCCCATGACGTCGCCACGCCCGTCGGCGTCGAAGCCCGGGACGACCGTCACCGGGGGAGGTGTGACGGTCGTGTAGGCCAGGCCGGACAGCGCCTTCCAGTCGTTGGCCGCCACCACGCCCGTCACCGCCAGTCGCGCGGACCTCTGGAAGGCCGTGACGCCCGTCGTGGTCATCTGGCCGAAGATGCCGTCGGCGGCGCCCACGTTGAAGCCGCGCCGGTTCAGCTCGGTCTGCAGGTCGCGCACGGCAGGCCCGGTGGAGCCGGCCCTGAGGGTCAGCGACCCGTACTGCGCGTAGAGGCTGGAGGTCGTGACCGGTGGCGGTCCCGACAGGGTGGAGTACTTCGCGTAGTTGCCGGCCTTCGTGCGGAGTGTGGCCAGCTGTGGGGTGAGGTAGCTGCCGGGGCAGAGCGTGTAGGACGTGCTCTGGTGCGGGTTGATGGCGTCCAGGGTGGCGGTCACCCCGGCGGCGAACTTCGTGCCCGTCCCGCCCTGCGACGTGAGCGTGGCCTTGCCCATCGGGTTCACGCCGTACTGCGAGAGCTTCCACCCCGCGACCTTCGCCAGTCCGTCGACCAGGGCGGCGGGAGGGGACGCCGTCTCGTAGTTGCCCAGCGCGGCGACACCCATGGTGTCGGTGTTGAAGCCCATCGCGTGGGCGCCGCGGACAGCCTTGGAGATCGACCCGGCGCGCCCTTCGTAGATGCGCCCCCACTTGTCGACGAGGAAGTTGTACGCGATGTCCGCCCAGCCCAGCGTCTTGGTGTCGTAGGCGTAGATGCCGCGGATCTGGGCGGCCGCGGTGTCCTGGGTGTAGCTGTTGGACCCGGCCGTGTGGTGGATCATGATCGCCTTGACCGTCGAGCTGAGCGTGGTCGAGCCGCGCAGGCTCTCGTCGGCCCCCCACTGGGCCCGGGTGATGATCGTCGGCTGGAGTGCTGCCGCCGAGGCGCTGGAGGCGGGGGTGGGCCGCGTCAGGTCGTCGTCCGCCGGCGAGATCCCGGGGTCGATCGTGGTCACCTTGAGGTCGGCCGGGGTGGCGCCGGTCGCGGTGTCGACCCGGACCTGGATGCCGGTGGCGCCCGGTGTGACCAGAGGGGCCGTGCCGACCCGGGCCCGTGCGGCCTCGCCCGAGGACGGGTCCGGACCCTCCTCGGCGGTGTCCAGCTGCTCCCATTCGGTCCAGCCGGAGGCCTCCTTGACCCGCACCCGGACGCTGACCTCCTGCGGCCGCACCGCGCTCGACCGCGACCAGCTGACACCGGCGACCGTGAACCGTGCGGCGGACCGCTCCGTGGTGAAGACCTCGGGCCAGACGGCGGCCGGGGCAGCTGTCGGCGCCTTCGCCAGCGCGCCGCGGTCGACCCCACCGATGGCGACGCTGCTCACCGTGGGCGCCACCGGCCGGGGCTGGTCAGGCGCGGCGAACGACACCGTGGGAAGGGCGACGAAGACGGGGGTGAGGGCGACGGCCAGGGCGGCGGAGATCAGTCTCATCGGGACAGTCCAGGGGGCGATCGGGAGGCGGGGGAGGGCGCCGGCCTCTGGCCGAACGCAGGGGCGAGCCTGCCAGCCAGTTCAAGGATCTCCGGCCTCGTCGAGCGAAGTCTGCCCGTTCGGACGAGCCCACAATGGTCACTCTGGTCCCATTCGCCACAGCCTCAGCCCGGCAGCAGAAGCGACGAACCTGCGCAAATGGCTCCCGGGCCCGTCGGCCTGGCCTCATACTCGGCTGTGTGAGCGTGGACGAGGCTCCACCACAGGGTGGGGGCAAGCTGCTGCGGTTCCGCGGACGCCCGGAGCCCACAGCAGACGCCGCCGTCTTCGTGGGCTGGCATCCCGGTCCGTTCACCGCCGACCTCGTCCGGGACCTCGAGGCCGACGATGCCGACGGCACTCGGGCGGGCCGCGACAACGTCCTCGGCCTCGCCGGCGGGCGCGCGGGCCGGCGGGGGGGCCGCCCCGGTGACGGGCCGCTGACCCCCACCGCGGGGGTCCTGGGCCTCCACCACCGCATGACCACGCTGGCCGTCGGTGCGGCGGTCCTCGCCGTCGCCGGGGTGAGCGCGGCGGCCTACGCCGGCGCTCTCCCGGTCACTGCCCAGGGACTCGCCCACTCGGCCATCGGCGCCCCGGCACCGGAGGCCAGGTCCACCGACGACGGGGGCGCGAGGCTCCGCGTGAGCCGTTCGCCCGTCGACGGGACGGCACGCGGGATGGCCGCCGCCCCGCCGACCCTCGCCGCGGGACCGGAGATCGACACCCCGGCGGTCTACGGGCTGTGCCTCGCCTTCGACCGTGCCGCGGAGAAGCATGACGACGCCGCGATGGCCAAGGCCTTCCGCAACCTCGCCCGGGCCGCCGGCGGCGCCTCGCAGGTGCAGGCCTACTGCGCCGGCACCCCGGCCTCAGGCACCCGCTGACGCTCCCGCACTCCCTGACGCTCCGGCACCCGCTGACCCTCCGGCACCCGCTGACCCTCCGCGTCCGCTGGCCGTGTGCCCCACCCGTGACGGGGGGCGTCAGGGCCTGACCCGGGCGGCGCGCGACCGGGAAGCGCGACCCCGGGACTCCGGGGCCTCCGCGAGCATCCGCAGCACCGCCTTCTCCAGGGCTGCCTGCCGCTGGTCCGGCGAGGTGTGCCGCCGGCGCGCGACCGCGGCGATCGTCGTGCCGTCCTCGTAGAGGTCGATGACGCGCGGGTCGATGTAGGAGTTCCTCGCGATCGTGGGTGTGTTGCCGAGGTACTCGGCCACCTCGTCGACCGCCGCCTTGACCGCCCGCTGACGGGACCGCTTGGTGTCGCCGGGCTCGTCCGACAGCGCCAGTGCCGTCGCGGCGATGACGGTCGCGTGCCAGGTGCGGAAGTCCTTGGCAGTGAGGTCGCCCGCGAGGAGCCCGCGCAGGTAGAGGTTCACCGCTGCGGCATCGAGCGCCGTCCACCGCCGGGAGTTCTGGTAGGCGAGCAGGCGGTCGCCACCACCGCGGCGCCGCCGCATCCGATCCAGGGCGGCGAGGACGTCGGCGTCGTCGATCTCGATGCAGTGCTCGACGCCGGACTTGCCGGTGAAGCAGAAGACGAGCCTGCCGGCGTGGGCTCGCACGTGGCGCTTCTCCAGCGTGGTCAGCCCGAACGAGCCGTTGGCGTCGGCGTAGGCATCGCTGCCGATGCGGAAGTAGCCGAGGTCGAGCAGGCGGACCGCCACGGCGCTCGCCCGCTCCAGCGGCATACCGTCGAGGCCGAGGTGCGTGAGCACCTCGCGGCGCACCGTGGGGAGCTTCCTGGCCGCCTGGGCCACCCGGTCGAACTTCATCTGGTCGCGCTTGACCCGCCAGTCGGGGTGGTAGAGGTACTGGCGGCGGCCGGCGTCGTCGGTGCCCACGGCCTGGATGTGGCCGTTGGGGTGGGGGCAGATCCACACGTCCTTCCATGCGGGTGGGATCGCCAGGCTGCGGATCCGCTCGACCTCCTCGGCAGGGAGGCGCTCTCCGCCCCCGTCGAGGTAGACGAACCCCCTGCCGGCACGCCGTCGAGTCCAGCCCTTGGAGCTGGGGGAGACAGTGCGCAGCCGAGCCATGGACGGACCCTAACCTGCAGGTCAGAGGCCTGCGCGGCGAGCGGACGGGCGGTGGGGCGCCAGCCCGGTTCGCTCGGCTCCACCCCGCATCTGCGGAAAGGCCCCACGGACGGGCTCCGCGCGGAACGGGCCCAATCCACACCGGGCGCAGGCGAACGCACGCAGATCGGTGAAACCACCGATGTACTCAGGGCCCGATCGGAGTGTGCTGGTCAGTGGGCCACCTGTCTCTGGGCCACCCGGCACCACGCGAGGACCGCCATGAGCACGATCGAACTGCTTCCCCTCATCAAGGCACCTGCCTCCTGGCCCGTCCCCGTCGTCGCGACGGTCGCCATGCTCGGCCTCGCCACCCTGGACCTGGTCGGAGCGGTGGCAGCCAAGCAGTGGGTGGAGCACCGGGGTGGTCCGGCGCTCGCGGTCGGGCTGGGAGCCTTCGTCCTCCTGTGGTGGGTGTACGCGTCGTCGCTGCAGTACGCCGAGCTCGCGGTCGTCACCCTGGGCTGGGTCGTGGTGCTGCAGGTCGGGCTCGTTCTCGTCGACAGGTTCAGGTATGCCGTGGAGATGCCGCCGGGGAAGTGGGTCGCCATCGGGGTGGTCCTGGCCGCCCAGGCCTATCTGCTGCTCGCGCCGAGTGGGACCTCGGGCGGGACGTCGTGACCGGGCAGGCGTGCCGTGCGCCGGGCGTGCGGCGCGAGGCCCGGCGCCGGCGTGCTGGCTGCCGGGTGCCCGACGACACTCGGGCGGGTGGTCACCGCCGGGTGGGACGCGGCATCCGATCGACTCGGGGACGCGGCATCCGATCGACTCGGGGACGCGACATCCGATCGACTCGGGGACGCGGCGGTGGGGCGGCGGATACTGTCGTGCCATGCGATACGAGTACAAGGTTGTGCAGCTTCGCGAGGGCCTGATCGGCGGCAAGATGTCGGCCGACAAGCTCGAGAAGGTCCTGAACGAGTGGGCGTCCCAGGGCTGGCAGGTCAAGGCCATCACCACTGCCGAGGTCAAGGGCAGGGTCGGCCCCGGCGGCACCGAGGGCGTCCTCGTGACGTTCGAGCGCCAGGTCGGCTGAGCCTTGGGGACGTCGTCGACGGAGCACATCGAGCTCACGGAGACGTATGCCGCGCACAACTACCACCCGCTGCCGGTGGTCCTCGCCGAGGGCAGTGGCGCCTGGGTGACCGATGTCGAGGGCCGGCGCTACCTCGACTGCCTGGCCGGGTACTCGGCGCTGAACTTCGGCCACGGCAACCCGCGGCTCCTGGCCCGGGCGGCCGAGCAGCTGCAGCGGCTCACCCTGACCAGCAGGGCGTTCTACAACGACCAGCTCGGGCCGTTCGCGCGGGAGCTGTGCGCGCTCACCGGCAAGCAGATGGTGCTGCCGATGAACACCGGCGCCGAGGCGGTCGAGACGGCGATCAAGGTGAGCCGCAAGTGGGGCTACCTGGTCAAGGGCGTTCCTGACGGCCGGGCCAGCATCATCGCCATGGAGGGCAACTTCCACGGCCGCACCACCACGATCGTCAGCTTCTCCACCGACGACGTGGCCACCGCAGACTACGGCCCCTTCACGCCCGGCTTCCCCCTGGTGAAGTACGGCGACATCGACGCCGTCGCCAACGCCGTCGACGACACGACGGTCGCCGTGCTGTTCGAGCCCGTGCAGGGGGAGGGCGGCGTCATCCTTCCCCCGGACGGCTTCCTCGCCGACCTGCGGGCGCTCTGCACCGAGCGGGGCATCCTCATGGTCGCCGACGAGGTGCAGTCCGGCCTCGGCCGGGCCGGCACGACGTTCGCGTGTGACTTCGAGGACGTCGTCCCCGACATCTACATCCTGGGCAAGGCGCTGGGCGGCGGCCTCTACCCGGTCTCCGCCATCGCCGCCGACACCGACGTGCTCGGAGTCATCACGCCGGGCACGCACGGGTCGACCTTCGGCGGCAACCCCCTCGCCGCAGCGGTCGGCCGCGAGGTGGTGGCGATGCTGCAGACCGGAGAGTTCCAGGAGCGGGCCAGGGTGCTCGGCGCGCGGCTCGAGGCCGGGCTGCGTGGCCTCGTCGGCGACGGGGTCGTCGGTGTCCGCGTGCGCGGCCTCTGGGCCGGGGTCGACGTCGACCCGGCTCTCCTCACCGGTCGCGAGCTGTGCGAGGGGCTCCTCGAGCGAGGTGTGCTGGCCAAGGACACCCACGGCTCGACCATCAGGCTCGCACCACCGCTGGTGTCGAGCGAGGACGACATCGACCTGTTGCTCACGGCGTTGGCCGACACGCTGGTGGCTGCCCGAGGCGCGACGTCGAGAGCGCGGGGCGACGACCGACCGGCGGACGAGCACGACCACCCCTGATCGTCGCGAGGAACCGTCGCGCTGCCCGGCTCACCTCGCCGGATAGCCTGTGCCGGTGCTCTATCCCGTCACCCTGACCGTCTACGCGGCGTCGGCGGTCCTCGCCCTGCTGGCCGGCTTCTACGCCTGGCGCGACCGCCTCATCGACGACCGGCTGCTGCTCGTGGCCGCGGTCCTCGAGGTCGCCCTGCTCGTGCAGGCCGTCGTGGTGCTGGTCAACGTGGGGGAGGTCACCGGTGACGGCGCCGAGAAGGCGACGTTCGCGGCATACGGCCTGACGCTGCCCCTGATCCCGCCTGCGGTCGCGTTCCTCGCGATCAAGGAGAAGACGCGCTGGTCGATGGGCGTCATCGTGGCGGGGGCGTTCGCGGTGGCGGTCATGACCGGTCGGCTCCAGCAGATCTGGGACCTCGGTGGCTGAGCACGCCCCGGCGACGACCCGGTCGGGCCCCGGTGTCGTTCTGGTGGCGGTGTATGCCGTGCTGGCGCTCGCTGCGACCGGCCGGTCCGTGCTCCAGATCAGCGAGTACTTCTCACGCGCCCCGGTCGCCTACCTGCTGTCCGCGCTCGCCGCGGTCGTCTACATCGTCGCCACCGTGGCACTCGCACGGGGGAGCCGCACGTCGTGGCGGGTGGCGCTGGCCGCGATCGCGTTCGAGATGGTCGGCGTGCTCGTGGTCGGCCTGCTGTCCTACGTGGTGCCGTCGGCGTTCCCCGACAAGACGGTGTGGTCGCACTTCGGGTCGGGCTACGGCTACGTGCCGCTGGTGCTGCCTGTGGTCGGCCTGTGGTGGCTGCGCCGCACGCGGGTCCGCACCTAGCCACGAGTCGGCCAGGTCGTCCGTCGCCGCCGTGGCGGCCCGAGAGCTCCAGGCGGGCAGGTGGTGGCGGAGCCACGTCGCGCGGTCCAGGTCTGGGCCGTCGAGCTACGCGGTCAGGTCGTGGTGGCCGGGCCGTCGAGGCGCTCGAGCAGCCGGACGGTCACCGTGTCGCCGGCCTCCTTGTGGATGGACGCCCGCACGGCAGCCTTGACCGGCAGCTTGTGGTTGCCGTCGCCGAGCGCCATGAACGAGGACTGGAACGGCTCTCCGTCGATCGTGCCGCGTACCCTGACCAGCCCACGGGTGCCGAAGAACTCCGCGGACCTCGGCCACACGAGATAGGTCCACCCGCCCGGCGCCGGGCTCCTCTGCAGGGTGGCGGTGAACTCGACGTCCATCTCCGGCCTCCTTCTCCGCCGGGCCAGCGTCTGCGGGCCCGATGAGGGTGAGACCCGCCGAGCGGGCCCCACTCATCGCCGGCGGCCGCGCTGTGTCTCAGTCTGCCTCGTCGACGGGCTCGAGGAGGAACACAGGGATGAGGCGGTCGGTCTTCTGCTGGTACTCCGCGTACGGGGGGAACGCCTCCACGCAGCGCGGCCACCACTCCTCGCGCTCGGCGCCCTCGATCTCGCGGGCCCGGGCGGTCCACGTGCGGGAGTCGTCCTGGAGCTCGATCACGGGGTTCCTTCGCAGGTTGGCGTACCACTTCGGGTGCTCCGGCGCGCCACCCTGGCTGGCCACCGCGGCATACACGCCGTGGTGCTCCACGCGCATGAGCGGCACCTTGCGCACCTTCCCGGACAGGCCCTTCATGGTCAGCAGGACGACCGGCCGGCCCATGATGTCCACCGTGCGTGTCGTGCCCGTCGCCTCGATCTGCTCCACCTGTCGC
Organism: Pedococcus sp.; assembly: GCF_036554925.1. Classification (NCBI taxonomy): domain Bacteria; kingdom Bacillati; phylum Actinomycetota; class Actinomycetes; order Micrococcales; family Intrasporangiaceae; genus Pedococcus; species Pedococcus sp. The sequence continues at coordinate 4,758 of NZ_DATBMI010000045.1, read as the reverse complement.
CGCACCCACCCGCGCGGGCTGGGGACGTACTCGCCCTCGATCGCCATGCGGCCATCCAAACACCCCCCGGTGGGCACCGCCTGCTGGTGAGATGGGCAGGTGTGCCGTGTCGCCCACGGCGGCGACCGGGCCCTTCGCCCTGTGGCCGGCAGGCGCCGTCTTTGCGAGGGTGGGCCGGGCGGCAGACGGCCGGTGGTGAGGTGGCCGGCAGACGTGGGCGGCAGCCATGGCCGGCAGACGTGGGCGGTGCTGACAGCGACATTGTGGGAGGTCTGATGCAGAGGGTGACGCAGGGTGGGGACGGGCAGGTGCTCGACGAGACGTCGCTGGCGGCGGTGGACGCGTACTTCCGCGCGGCCAACTACCTCTCGGTGGGCCAGATCTACCTGCTCGACAACCCGTTGCTGAGCGAGCAGCTCGCCGCCGAGCACATCAAGCCGCGGCTGCTGGGGCACTGGGGCACCACGCCGGGACTCAACCTCGTCTACGCGCACTGCAACCGGGTGATCCGGGAGCGCGACCTCGACATGATCTACATCATCGGCCCGGGCCACGGCGGCCCGGCGATCGCGTCGAACGCCTGGCTCGAGGGCAGCTACACCGACGCGTACCCCTCGATCCGCCGCGACCTCGGCGGGATGCGGCGGCTGTTCCGGCAGTTCTCCTTCCCCGGAGGCATCCCGAGCCACGTGGCGCCCGAGCTGCCCGGGTCGATCCACGAGGGCGGCGAGCTGGGGTACTCCCTGGCGCACGCGTTCGGCGCTGCGTCCGACAACCCCGACCTGGTGGTCACCTGTGTCGTCGGCGACGGCGAGGCAGAGACGGGCGCGCTCGCGACCTCGTGGCACTCGACGACCTTCCTCAACGCTGCCCGCGATGGTGCCGTGCTGCCGATCCTGCACCTCAACGGCTACAAGATCGCCAACCCGACGGTGCTGGCACGGATCGGCGACGACGCGCTGGCGAAGATGCTCGAGGGCTGCGGCTGGAAGCCCTACCTGGTCGAGGGCGACGACCCGCTGGTCGTGCACCAGGACATGGCGGCGACGCTCGACCGGGTGCTCGATGAGATCCGCACGATCCAGCAGGCCGCCCGGTCGGGTGCCGCCGCCGGCGGTGGCACCGGCGACGTGAGGTGGCCGATGATCGTCCTGCGCACGCCGAAGGGCTGGACCGGCCCGGACACGGTCGACGGCGTGCCCGTGGAGGGTACGTGGCGCGCGCACCAGGTGCCGTTGGCGGCAGTGCGCGACAACCCCGACCACATGGCGATGCTCGAGGGCTGGCTGCGCAGCTACCGGCCCGAGGAGCTGTTCGACGCCGACGGCCGCCCGGTGCAGCAGCTGCAGGACTGGGCGCCCGCGGGGGAGCGGCGGATGGGTGCCAACCCGCACGCGAACGGCGGCCGCCTGACGGTCGACCTCGACCTGCCGGACTTCCGCGACTTCGGCGTGGAGGTTCCGCGCCCGGGTGGCAGCAGCGCCGAGGCGACCCGGGTGCTGGGCGGGTTCCTGGCCGAGACCATGCGCCGCAACATGGAGACCTTCCGGCTCTTCGGGCCGGACGAGACCGCCTCGAACCGGTTGTCGGCGGTCTTCGAGGTCACCGACAAGGCGTGGAACGCCGAGGTGCTGCCGACGGACGAGCACCTCGCGCCCGACGGCCGGGTGATGGAGGTCCTCTCGGAGCACCTGTGCCAGGGCTGGCTCGAGGGCTACCTGCTGACCGGGCGGCACGGCCTCTTCAGCTGCTACGAGGCGTTCATCCACATCATCGACTCGATGTTCAACCAGCACGCCAAGTGGCTGAAGACCACTCGGGGCATCGAGTGGCGAGCCCCCATCCCGTCGCTGAACTACCTGCTCACGTCGCACGTCTGGCGCCAGGACCACAACGGCTTCTCACACCAGGACCCGGGGTTCATCGACCACGTCGTCAACAAGAAGGCAGAGGTGATTCGGGTCTACCTGCCGCCGGACGGCAACTGCCTGCTCTCGGTGGCCGACCACTGCCTGCGCAGCCGCGACTACGTCAACGTCGTCGTGGCCGGGAAGCAGCCCCAGCCGAACTGGCTGACGATCGAAGAGGCTGCGGCGCACTGCGCCCGCGGCATCGGCGTCTGGGACTGGGCGAGCAACGACGACGGTGACCCCGAGGTCGTGCTGGGGTGCGCCGGTGACGTGCCGACGCTCGAGGTGCTCGCCGCCGCGGACCTGCTGCGCCAGCACCTCCCGGACCTGCGGGTGCGGGTGGTCAACGTCGTCGACCTGATGAGGCTGCAGTCGCCGACCGAGCACCCGCACGCGCTGCCGGATGCCGAGTTCGACGCGATCTTCACCGCGGACAGGCCGATCATCTTCGCGTACCACGGCTACCCGTGGCTGATCCACCGCCTGGCCTACCGGCGCACCAACCACGACAACCTGCACGTGCGCGGGTACAAGGAGGAGGGCACGACGACCACGCCCTTCGACATGGTGGTCATGAACGACATGGACCGCTACAAGCTCGTGATGGACGTCATCGACCGGGTGCCCGGACTGGCGACGAGGGCTGCGGTGGTGCGGCAGCGGATGGTCGACCAGCGGGCCGTCCACCACCGGTACGTGCGCGAGCACGGCGAGGACCTGCCGGAGGTGCGCGACTGGTCGTGGCCCGCGTCATGACCGGTCGCGCCGGGACATCGGGCCGTGTCCTCGTCGTCAACGCGGGCTCGTCGAGCCTGAAGCTCAGCGTTCTCGACGAGTCGGACGAGCTCGTCGAGAGGCACGAGATCGACCACTGGGACGACGGTGACGCGTCGGTGCTCGACGACGTCGCGGGCGGCTGGGAGTTCGACGCCGTCGGTCACCGGGTGGTCCATGGCGGGGGCGAGTTCACCAGCGCCACGGTCGTGGACGACCCGGTGCGCTCGCAGATCGAGGCGCTGACCTCGCTCGCACCGCTGCACCAGCCGCGCTCCCTCGCCGGCATCGACGCGGCGCGAGAGGCGTTCGGCGACCGGCCCTCGGTGGCCTGTTTCGACACCGGTTTCCATGCGTCCCTGTCCGCGGCCGCGTCCACGTATGCCGTGCCCGTGGCGTGGCGCGAGCGGTGGCCGGTGCGGCGGTTCGGCTTCCACGGCCTGTCCCACGCGTATGCCGCGCGCCGCACCGCGGACCTGCTGGGGCGTTCCGTGGAAGGGCTCCGGGTCGTGACCTGCCATCTCGGGGCCGGAGCCTCGCTGTGCGCCGTCTCGGACGGCCGGAGCGTGGACACGACCATGGGGTTCAGCCCGCTCGAGGGGCTGGTCATGGCGACGCGCTCCGGCACGATCGACCCGGGACTGGTGCTGTGGCTGCAGCGCGAGGGCGGTCTCGGGGTCGACGAGGTCAACGACGGGCTCGAACACGAGTCGGGCCTGAAGGCGCTCGCCGGAACTGCCGACCAGGCGGCGGTGTTGTCGAGGGCCGACGCGGGTGACGAGGCCGCTGCGGCGGCGGTGGACGTCTACATGCACCGGCTGGTCCGCGAGCTGGGGTCGATGGTGGCGGTGCTCGGCGGCGTGGACGCGCTCACCTTCACCGGCGGGGTGGGGGAGAACGCGGCCGTGATCCGGGAGCGGGCCGTCTCGGCGTTGGGGTTCGTCGGTGCGCGCCTGTCCGCCGCGGCGAACGCGTCGCCGACGCTGGATGCCCTGGTGCACGCCGACACCAGCCGGGTTGCCGTGGCCGTGGTCGAGGCGCGCGAGGACGTCGAGATCGCCCGCGAGGTGCGCCAGGCGCTGGGCTGACGTCGTGCTTCAGGGCTCGACCTGGCCGTGCGCGGGTGCCCGGGGCGAGAGGAGTGCAGACGCGGCGTCTCAGCTGTCGTTGCCGTACAGGCGGGCCTTCGACTCCTTGACGGCGAGAGTGGTCACGGGCTCGTTCTGGAGGTCTGCGACCGTGTCGATGTCGATCCAGGTGCCGCCGTTGACGCGGAACTGGCCGGTGAGCGTGGAGTCGACGGTGACCTTGGCGGCCTCGATCGGCTTGTCGTAGGTGTGCTTGATCGCACCGTCCGGGTATCCACCGCCGGCGTCCTCGACCTCGCCGGACGACGTGCCGTCGCCGTAGTGGAAGGTGTAGGAGCGGGAGCTGATCTTGAACTCGACGCTCCACGAGAGCAGCCGGACCGGCTTGCTGACCTCGCCGGGCTGCAGGCCGGTGTCGTTCGGCCAGGTCGCCTCGTAGTAGGTCGGGAGGTTGACGAGGGTGACGTTGCCCTTGGGCTCGACGCGCACGGTCGGCTTGGAGAACGGCAGCCGCTTGAAGGCCTGCTGGATCTGGGCCAGCGTCGGGACCGGCGGCGGTGGCGGCGCCGCCGGGGGAGCGGACTGCGTCCCGCAGGTGTCGCCCACGATCTGCCAGGGGCTGTTGGCCGGAGTCCTCTTGCGCTGCCACACGTAGTAGAGGGGCTCGTCAGAGGGAGGCGTGCGGTACTGGCATGCCTTGAGGGCGTACGAACAGTTCGTCACGTCGTCACTGCCCTCGACACCGCGTACTCGATTCGTCCCACAAGCAAGAGTCAACTTGTAGTCGAAGGTTTCGGCAGGTGATCCGGGATGGTCCGGCGCGCCCCCGTTTACGGCTTCCTTCTGGCTCGATGGCGCCTCAGGCGGATCGGCTCTTTCGCTGACCACCGCTTCCCGATCGTTCAGCAGCACGGCACCGCGATTCTTGGGATTCCTCTTCTCAGTGGACATCGCCGCAGCTGCATCGCCAAGCCCTGCGCCAAAGC
>NZ_DATBMI010000094.1:0-8170 GCF_036554925.1 Pedococcus sp. | reverse complement strand
GCGCTCGGCGCCGACTGGGTCTGGCTGGCCGACGACGACGGCAGGCCGGCTGACCGGTGGACCCTGGCGCGCCTGCTGGTCTGCGCCGAGGACCACGGTCTCCGGGCGGTCTCACCCCTGGTGGTCGACGAGCAGGACCCTCGGCAGCTGGCGTTCCCGCTGAGACGCGGGCTGGTCTGGGTGCGTCGCCGCTCCGACCTCGGGCCGGGCGAGACGCTCACCGGCGTGGCGAACCTCTTCAACGGCGCCCTGCTCTCGGAGGCGGCGGTCGAGGCGGTCGGCGTGCCGGACCCGAGGTTGTTCGTCCGCGGTGACGAGGTCGAGATGCACCGTCGCCTGCGCCGCAGCGGCCTGCCGTTCGGGACGTGTACCGAGGCCGCCTACCTGCATCCCCAGGGGCGGGACGACTGGGCCCCCGTGCTCGGCGGTCGGCTGTGGGTGCTCGTCCCCCGCGACCCGCAGCGGCAGGGCCTGACCTACCGCAACCTCGGCTACCTCACGGCACAGCCCGGCCTGCGGTGGCGCCGGTGGCCGGACGCCGCCCGGTACGCCTGGTTCTACCTGGTGCAGCAGCGCGACCCCCGGGGCTTCCGCCGGTGGGCCCGGCTCACGAGGGCCGGGCGCCGCGAACGTTTCGGCGCCTCGAGCCTGCCACAGGCGGAGCGCGCAGAGCTGCCCCGGGCGAGCTAGAAGGGTCGCCCCGCGGGCTCAGCGGCCGCCGGTGAGCGACCGGTGCCGCTGGTCGCGGCCGGCAGTGCCGTAGGGGTAGTCGTCGACCCGGGGCGAGCTCGCCTCCGTCAGCCGTGCCAGGCCCTCCTCGTCGAGGTCGAGGTCGGCCGCTCCCATGTTGTCGAGCAGCTGCTCGACGGTGCGGGCGCCGAGGATCACCGACGTCACCGCCGGCTGCGCGGCCACCCACGCCAGCGCCACCTGGGACTCCCGGATGCCGGCCTCGCGGGCGACGTCGCGGACGGCGTCGACGACCTGCCACGTGCGCTTGTCGGCGTTGCGCGCCGCCCACGCCTCCATGCCCCGCTCCGGGTTGTCGCCGAGCCGGGTCGGGCCGCTCGGGGGGATGTCCCGCTCGTACTTGCCGGTGAGCCACCCGCCGCCGAGGGGCGACCAGGGCAACAGGCCGATCCCCGCGTCGAGACAGGCGGGCACGACCTCGTGCTCGATGTCGCGCACGAGCAGGTTGTACTGCGGCTGCACGGTGACGGGTGCCGCCCACCCCTGGGCGGCCGCGATGTGGACGGCCTTGGTGACCTGCCACCCCAGGTAGTTCGAGAAGCCGTAGTAGCCGATCTTCCCTGCGGTGACGGCGTCGTCGAGGAAGCGCAGGGTCTCCTCCAACGGGGTCAGCTCGTCCCAGGCGTGCATCTGGTAGAGGTCGATGTGCTCGACGCCGAGGCGTCGCAGGGAGTCCTCGAGGGCGGTGCGCAGGTGCCGCCGCGAGAGCCCGAGGTCGTTGGGCCCCTCCCCCATCGGGAAGCGGGCCTTGGTGGCGACGACGAGCTGACCGGCTTCGCTCGGGTGCTTGGCCAGCCAGCGACCGACGATCTCCTCGGAGACACCGCCGCTGTAGACGTCGGCCGTGTCGACCAGCGTGCCGCCGCGCTCGACGAAGGCCGCCAGGAGCTCCCCCGAGGTCTCCTCGTCGCACTCGGCTCCGAAGGTCATGGTGCCGAGGGCCTGGGTTGACACGACCGCACCGCTGCGGCCGAGGGTGCGGTAGCGCATGGTGTCGCCTCCGTGGTCGGGTGCCTGGTGCCCCCACCCTAGGCGCGTGCGCCGCTCGTTGCTTTTCGGCGACATTCGAGGGTCGACCTGTCACCGAACTGCAGCCACGCAGTAGGTTGCCTGCCATGACGGAGCCACTCGTCGTCCTCAAGGGCGTGAACAAGCACTTTGGCGAACTCCACGTCCTGCAGGACATCAACCTCACGATCGGCAAGGGCGAGGTCGTGGTCGTGATCGGCCCCTCGGGGTCCGGCAAGTCGACCCTGTGCCGCACCATCAACCGGCTCGAGACCTTCGAGTCCGGCACGATCGAGATCGACGGCAGGCCGCTGCCCGAGGAGGGCAAGGCCCTCGCGCAGCTGCGCGCGGACGTCGGCATGGTCTTCCAGTCCTTCAACTTGTTCGCGCACAAGAGCATCCTCGAGAACGTCACCCTCGGGCCGATGAAGGTGCGCAAGATGAAGAAGGCCGAGGCGGAGAAGCGCGCGATGGAGATCCTCGAGCGCGTCGGCGTCGCCGCCCAGGCCGGCAAGTACCCTGCGCAGCTCTCCGGCGGCCAGCAGCAGCGCGTCGCCATCGCCCGGTCCCTCGCGATGGACCCCAAGGTCATGCTGTTCGACGAGCCCACCTCGGCGCTCGACCCGGAGATGATCAACGAGGTGCTCGAGGTCATGATCCAGCTCGCCAAGTCCGGCATGACGATGGTCGTGGTCACCCACGAGATGGGCTTTGCCCGCCGCGCCGCCAACCGCGTGGTCTTCATGTCCGACGGCCAGATCGTCGAGGAGGCTGCACCCGAGACGTTCTTCACGAACCCGAAGTCCGAGCGCGCCAAGGACTTCCTCGGCAAGATCCTCACCCACTGACTCCACGTGACCGGCGCCAGACCTGCGTGCCGGCCGTCCTACCAGGGAGGAACACACCATGAAGATCTCTCGTGTGAGCGCCGCCGCGGCCGCCGCGGTCGTCGCGCTGGGGCTCACCGCCTGCGGCGACGGGGGCGGTGACAGCGCCAGCACCGGTGACGGTGGCGGTGGCGCGTACAAGGTCGGCATCAAGTTCGACCAGCCGGGCCTGGGCCTGAAGGAGGGCTCGGAGTACACCGGCCTCGACGTCGACGTCGCCACCTTCATCGCCAAGGAGCTCGGCCACGAGGCCAAGGACATCCAGTGGGTCCAGGCGCCCAGCGCGCAGCGCGAGACGCTGATCAAGACCGGCCAGGTCGACATGATCGTCGCGACCTACTCGATCACCGACAAGCGCAAGGCCGAGGTGTCCTTCGCAGGCCCGTACTTCATCGCCGGCCAGGACCTCCTCGTCCGCGCCGACGAGACCGCGATCACCGGCCCCGAGACGCTGACCGGCAAGAAGCTGTGCTCGGTCACGGGCTCGACCTCCGCCCAGAAGGTCAAGGACAAGTACCCCGGTGTCCAGCTCCAGGAGTTCGGCACCTACTCCGAGTGCGTGACCGCCCTGGTGTCCAAGGGCGTCGACGCCCTGACCACGGACAACACGATCCTCGCCGGCTACGCGGCGCAGGACCAGTACAAGGGCAAGCTCAAGGTCGTCGGCAAGACCTTCTCCGAGGAGCGCTACGGCGTCGGGATCAAGAAGGGCGACACGGCCACCTGCGAGAAGATCAACACGGCCATCCAGAAGATGGTCGACTCCGGCGAGTGGCAGAAGGCGGTCGACGCCAACCTCGGCCCGGCCGGCTTCAAGGTCGACACCGCCGTCAACCCGCCCAAGGCTGACGCCTGCGCCTGACCTGCCAGGTCAGTGACCGGTGTGCCGCCCCGCTGAGCCAGCGGGGCGGCACCCCGGTCGGCACGAGACCACCCACAGAAGGGCCCCCGCATGGGTGACATCCTGAGCCAGTACGACGTGCTGGCCGCCTTCCGGATGACCGTCTACCTTGCGTTCTTCTCCGCGATCGGGTCACTGGTCATCGGCACCGTCGTCGCCATCATGCGCGTGTCTCCGGTGCGGGTGCTGCAGGTCATGGGCGCCGCCTACGTCAACCTGATCCGCAACACACCACTCACCCTGATCGTGGTGTTCTCCATCCTCGGTGCGCTGTACATCCTGGGCATCAACCTGACCGACCCGACGTCGCCGACCTCCATCAAGGACAACGCGATCCGCTGGGCGATCGTCGCGCTCTCGGTCTACCACGCAGCCTTCGTCTGCGAGGCGCTGCGCAGCGGCGTGAACACGGTTCCCACCGGGCAGGCCGAGGCTGCGCGGTCGATCGGCCTGACCTTCGGTCAGAGCCTGCGCACCGTGATCCTCCCGCAGGCCTTCCGCGGGGCCATCGCGCCGCTCGGCTCCACGCTCATCGCGTTGATCAAGAACACCACGGTCGCCGCCGCCATCGGCGTGGCAGAGGCAGCCCTGCTCATGAACGAGATCGTCGAGAACGAGACGGGCACGCTGGGGGTCTTCCTGATCTTCGCGCTCGGCTTCGTCATCCTGACCCTGCCGCTCGGCGTGCTGTTCACCAGCCTGTCGCGGCGTCTGGCGGTGAAGCGGTGAGCACCCAGAACGTCCTCTTCGACGCCCCCGGTCCTCGCGCACGGCGCCGGCACGCCCTCCTCACCGGGGTGGGGGTCCTCCTCGCCGCGGCGGCCCTGTACGTCATCGTGAGCCGACTGCGCGAGAAGGGCCAGCTCGGACCCGAGCTCTGGAAGCCGTTCCTCACCGCGGAGGTCTGGGCGGAGTACATCGTCCCGGGCCTGATCGGCACGCTGCGGGCGGCGTCGATCTCGATCGTCCTGGCGCTGGTGTTCGGACTCGTCTTCGGGATGGGCCGCCTGTCGCAGAACCGCGCCGTGCGGTGGGTCTGCGGCGTGGTCGTGGAGTTCTTCCGCGCCGTCCCCGTCCTGCTGATGATGATCTTCTTCTTCGGCGTCTACTCCCAGAACGGCGTCTTCCGCGACGACCTCAACCCGCTCGCCGCCGTCGTGACCGGCCTGACCCTCTACAACGGCTCCGTCATCGCCGAGCTGGTCCGCTCGGGCGTGGGGTCGCTGCCCAAGGGCCAGAGCGAGGCCGGCCTGTCGATCGGCCTCACCCGCAACCAGACGCTGCGCGCCATCGAGCTGCCACAGGCCCTCACGGCCATGCTCCCCGCCCTGGTGGGGCAGTTCGTGGTGGTGCTCAAGGACTCGGCGCTCGGCTCGATCATCACGTACCAGGAGCTGCTGACCTGGTCCAAGACCTTGGGCTCGGCCTACGCCAACACCATCCCGGCCTTCCTCGTGGCGGCCACCCTGTTCATCGTCATGAACTACCTGCTGACGGTGCTGGCGCGGCGCATCGAGCGGCGGCTCAGCACTCGTGGGCGCACGACCCTGCACGCCCAGACGGCGGCCCCCACCCCGGACGCCGCTCAGTCGGCGCCCTGAGCGGGGTTCGGCCACGGGGCACGCCGAAGGCCCCGGATCCGCGCGGGGATCCGGGGCCTTCGGCGTGTGGTGCTGGGTGGCTCCCCCGGTTGGACTCGAACCAACAACCTGCCGGTTAACAGCCGGCTGCTCTGCCAATTGAGCTACAGGGGAATGCTGCTCGCGGGCCTGCCGCGATGGCGCTGCGCAACCATAGCAAAAGATGCGTCCGGTTCAGAAAACGGGCTGGTGCCCGTGTCGAACCCGTGTCGAACCCGTGTCGAACCGTGTCGAAGCCGTGTCGACACGCTGGGAAACCGCCCTCGGGCGCCACGCGAAGGGCCGTTTTCCAGCGTGTCGACGACTTGGGCAGGGCGCGCCCGCCGGGGGTGGCAGGCTCAGGTGAGCCCGACCTGCTCGCGCAGGTAGGCCAGCGCCGCCTGCGTCTGGGGCTCGACCCCCGGGTCGTCGGGACGCACGCCCCTGCCGAGCACGACCTGCTCGACAAGCTCCCCGGACGCGAGGTCCTGACGGATCACCGCCCTCGCACTGCGCCGCTCACCCAGCTCGACGCGCTGGGCGAGGACCACGGAGGCCTGCACCCTCTCGCGCAGCGTCTCGGGCAGCAGGCTCGGCTCCCGGAACACCCACTGCGAGGGCCGGTGGCGGTCCACCCAGGTCACCGTGAGCAGGAACGCGTCGTGGGACCAGGTCCCCGAGTCGACGAGGTGCCACGGCCGCGCGAGCACGACCTCGCCGGCCGGCGACACGGCATACAGGCTGTGGTTGCTGGCCACCACGGTGGCGCCGGTGCCCCCGTCGTGGGCCCAGCTGAGCAGCCGCTCCCCGGGGCCCAGCTCGATGGCGTCGCGGGCGACGTCGGGGATGCGCTCGGGGCGGTGGCGCCGCAGCGACCAGGCCATCAGTCGACCTTGTCGCGCAGCGCGGCGAGCTCGCGCTGGAGCTCCTGCAGCTCCCCGCTGAGCGCCCGCGCCCGGGCGGGGTCAGTGTGCGGGTCCGCGGCCATCCGGCGCATGGCCGACATGGCGTCGGCGATGCGCCGGGTCAGGGCGACCTCCTGGACGCGCACGAGCAGGGCGCGGGTGTAGCGCCGCTCCGGAAGGCCGGTGGCCTTGTCGAAGCGGGTGGGCAGCGGCGCGACGGCGAGCTCGGAGACCAGGCCGCGCACGGCGAGGGGGGCGGCCTCGGCCACCTTGTCCGCCCACGCCTTGGCCGACAGTGCCGGCTGGATGCCGCCGGCCGCGCGCACCCCGTCGAACACGGCGCGGTGGGCCGGGGCACTGAACGACTCGACCGCGATGGCGTCGACGTCCGCCGCGTCGTAGCAGGTGGGGAACTGCAGCAGGCACTGCAGCAGCTGCCGCTCGGCGAAGACGACCGGGTCGCGCAGGTCGGGTGCCGGGAACGAGGAGCGCAACTCCTCGGCGGAGGGCTCCGGCACCACCTCCGTGTCGGCGCGGTGCTGGGCGCCCTGCCGGGGGCCCTCGCCCTTGGCCTCGCGCGCCGCCATCCGGCCGGCCCGCGCCACCTCCGCCTGGACCTGCTCGACCTCGACGCCGATCCAGCCGGCCACGGTGCGGGTGTACTCCGGGCGCATGGACGTGTCACGGATGCTCGCGACGATGGGCGCCGCGGCCCGCATGCCCTGCACCCGGCCCTCGGCGGTGGACAGGTCGAAGCGGTTGATGGTCGTGCGCACGGCGAACTCGAACATCGGCACGGCGTCCTCGACGAGGTGCCGCACGGCGGCGTCGCCCTTGGCGAGGCGGAGGTCGCAGGGGTCCATGCCCTGCTCGGCGACGGCCACGAAGGACTGCGACGCCCAGCGCTGGTCCTCGCCGAAGGCGCGCATCGCAGCCTTCTGACCTGCGGCGTCCCCGTCGAAGGTGAAGATCACCCGGGCGGGCGCGAGGTCGGCCTCGTCGCGCATGATCCGTCGCAGCACCTTGATGTGGTCGATCCCGAAGGCGGTGCCACAGGTGGCGACAGCGCCCTCGATCCCAGCGAGGTGGCAGGCCATGACGTCGGTGTAGCCCTCGACGACGACCGCCTTGCGCTCTGCGGCGATGGCCTTCTTGGCGGCGTCGAGGCCGTAGAGCACGTTCGACTTCTTGTAGATGGGGGTCTCGGACGTGTTGAGGTACTTCGCCGCGATCCGGTCGTCGTCGAAGAGCCGTCTGGCACCGAAGCCGACCGTGTCGCCGGTGATGTCGCGGATGGGCCAGACGAGCCGCCCGCGGAAGCGGTCGTAGAGCCCGCGGCTCCCCCGCCCCGACAGACCCGCCAGGGTGAGCTCCTCGTCGGAGAAACCCTTGGAGCGCAGGTGTCGGGACAGCTCCTCGCCCCCGCGCGGGGCGAACCCGACGCCGAACCGCTCGGCCGCCTTGCCGTCGAAGCCGCGGGCGCGCAGGAAGTCGCGTCCGGCCCGCGCCTCGGGTGTGTTGAGCAGGGCATGGGCGTAGAACTCCTGGGCCACCCGGTGGGCCTCGACCAGCCGGGACCGGCGGCCGAGGGACTCCCCGTCGCGAGGCCTGCCACCCTGCTCGTAGGTGAGCTCCATGCCCAGCTTCTGGGCGAGGCGCTCCACGGCCTCCGCGAAGGTCAGGTGCTCGACCTTCTGCACGAAGGAGATCACGTCGCCGCCCTCACCGCAGCCGAAGCAGTGCCAGGCGCCCACCGCGGGCCGGATGTTGAACGAAGGGGTCTTCTCGTCGTGGAAGGGGCACAGGCCCTTCATCGACCCCGGACCCGCAGGGCGGAGGGTGACGTGCTCGCGCACCACGTCCTCGATCGACGAGCGCTCTTTGACCAGCGCGATGTCGTCGGCCTTGATCCGACCCGCCACATGTCCTCCTTGTCGGGGATGAGTCTAGGTGGTCACGTCCGACAGCGGCGCCCGACTCCACGGGACGGGGCAGACAGGGGTATGCCGTGCGCTCGCCGCGCCCGCTCGTGCCACCTCTCGTGTCATGTTTTCGAGCCGACGGGGCGGTTATCCACAACGGCCTCCTCGGCAGTCACAC
>NZ_DATBMI010000089.1:0-17671 GCF_036554925.1 Pedococcus sp. | reverse complement strand
ACCTGCTGGGCGCGGACCTCACGGGTCTTCACGAGCGGATGGCCGAACTCGCCTCGCGCCCCGAGCGGCTCGCGGTGATCCCGCAGGTGCTGGGCCCCCTCGACGCGCTGCGGGGCGCCGGCATGGGACCCGTCCTCGACGACCTCGCCCGTCGCGGCATCGAGCCGGACGCCGTCGCTGCCGAGCTCGACGTCGTCTGGTGGACGTCGCTGGCGGAGCACCTCCCCGTCGCGGACCCGGCCGACGGCGCCCACGACGGTGAGCACCTGCGCCGGGTCGCGGGGGAGTACGTCGCTGCCGACCACGACCACCTGCGCGGCACCGCAGAGCGGGTGCGCGCGGCGGCCGGGCGCCGCCTGCGGGAGGTGCTGGCCGACCACCCGGAGCAGGAGGCCCTGGTGCGGGCCGAGGCCGGCAAGGCGCGCCGGCACCGGCCGCTGCGTGACCTGCTGCCGCGCGCGGGCGAGACGCTCACGGCCATCAAACCGGCCTGGGCCATGAGCCCCCTGGTCGTCGCGTCGGTGCTGCCCCCGGGCCGCTGGTTCGACGTGGTGATCTTCGACGAGGCGTCGCAGATCCCGCCGGCACAGGCGATCTCGGCCATCTCCCGCGGGAGCCAGGTCGTCGTGGCCGGCGACGAACGGCAGCTGCCGCCGACGTCGTTCTTCACCGCGGCCGTCGATGACGAGTCTGCTGCCGAGACCGAGGCCCTCACCGAAGGCTTCGAGTCGGTGCTGGACGTGCTGGCGGCCTCGCTGCCGGTGCGCCGCCTGTCGTGGCACTACCGCTCGCTCGACGAGCGTCTCGTGGCCTTCGCCAACCAGCAGGTGTACGACGGCAGCCTGACCACCTTCCCCGGCACCGGAAGCGAACCGGTGGTGCGGCTCGAGGCGGTCGAGGGGGCCGGGGTCGTGGCGCCCGGCGAGGAGGCCATCGAGTCCACCGACGCCGAGGTCGACCGGGTCGTCGAGCTCGTGCTCGAGCACGCGCGGAGCCGTCCGCAGGAGTCGCTCGGGGTCATCGCCCTCGGCATCAAGCACGCCGCCCGGATCGAGGAGGCCCTGCGCCGCGCGCTCATCGGCGCGGACGGGGTCGGAGGCTTCTTCGACGAGGATGCGCCCGAGCGGTTCTTCGTCAAGAACCTCGAGCGGGTCCAGGGCGACGAGCGCGACGCCATCATCCTGTCCATCGGCTACGGCAAGACCCCGCACGGCCGGGTGCTGCACCGCTTCGGCCCGCTCAACCTCGAGGGGGGCGAGCGCCGGCTCAACGTCGCCATCACCCGCGCGCGGCGGCGGATGACGGTGGTGTCGTCCCTCGTGGCGGCGGACCTGGACCCGTCGCGCCTGAAGGCCCGCGGCGCCGTGATGCTCCGGGACTTCCTGGCGTATGCCGAGTCGTCGGCGACCGCGCTGCCCGCGCCGCCCAGCGACGAAGGACCCGGGACGGGCCCGGATCGGGGCGGGGCCGTCGCGCCCGCCGCGGTCAGCGGGCCAGGGAAGGGCCCCGGCTCGCCGGTGCTCGCGGAGTTCGCGCGCCGGCTGCGCAGTGCAGGGCTCGTCGTGCACGAGTCCTACGGAACGACCCACCCCCTCGACCTCGCGGTCGAGGACCCGCACCGGCCGGGCCGGGTGCTCGTCGCCGTGGAGTCCGACGGCCCCAGGTATGCCGCGATGCGCAGCACCCGGGACCGGGACCGGCTGCGCGTGGAGCAGCTGGGCAGGCTGGGATGGGAGCACGTGCGGGTCTGGAGCACCGATCTCTTCCGGGACCCGGCGCGCGACGTGGCCCGCGTCGTGGCGGCAGCCCAGCGCGCGTCGAAGCGCCTCAGCGAGGAGGAGACGAGCCACGTGGCCGTGGAGCCAGCCGACCAGGAGCCTGTCGCGGGACCCAGCCCCGACGACGCAGACGGAACTGCTGGTGCCTCTGCTGCTGTCGGCGCCTCTGCTGCCGACATCGCTGTTGCCGACACGCCGGCTGCCGACACGCCGGCTGCCGACACCCCGGCTGCCGACACCCCGGCGGAGACCGCCGACGACACCGCGCGGAAGCGGAGGATCATGCGGCGCCGACCCAAGACCGGCCCGGAGCAGACGCTCGACGACACCGACCGCGGCTGGGGTGAGCACACCGACCAGTCGGCCCACGACCGGTGGCTGCAGGAGCAGCGGCCCCCGCACTGGGGCAGTGACTGAGCTGTCGCCGGCACCGGTGCCAGCATCGATGGGCGGCATCGACACCGGTGAGGTCGCGGCCCGTTGCCAGGGCTGCCGCAATGCCCTACGTCAATGATCCGTCTGGCGGATCAGTGACGTAGGGCGGACTACATCGTGCCGGTCGGTCGGCCGGCCAGCAGGTCGCGGATCTCCTTGAGCAGCTGGACGTCCTCGGGGGGAGCGGCGTCCTCCTCCTGCCGGGCGAAGCGGGTGCGCGCGGCCTCGTAGGGCTTCACGACGAAGAAGTAGACGACGGCGGCCAGGATCAGGAACGAGATCAGGGCGGTGAGGAAGACGCCCACGGGCACGCCACCCGGGTTGTAGGAGTTGAAGTTCGGGCGTCCCCCTGCCTTCCCGATAAGGCTCAACAGCACCGCGGTGAAGGTCGTGACCACCGATGCGAACGCCGCACCCATGACGAACGCGACGGCAAGCTCCACGAGATTGCCGCGCATGATGAAGTCCTTGAAGCCCTTCATGACTGCCCCGCCTTTCGCTGGTGAGTTCCACGCGGGTCTCACGGTAGCGAAGGAGTGCCTGCACGGCGCTCGGTGAAGGGCCGCACGAGGCATCGTGGGTGGGCATTCGGGCCCGAGCCTCAGGAGGCACCGTGGGCTGCTCGACGCCGACCCTCAGTGGCGGCGCAGCACCACCGTCAGGCCTGACCCGCCGGTCTCGTGCGGAGGCGCGCTCGCCAGCCCGGCTGCGACCTCCGGGGTCACCGCCAGGACCAGCCCCGGCCCTGCCACGTCGGCCGTGAACCCGAGCCCGGCGGCCTCCTGCCCTGACTCAGGACCGACCGCGAGCACCGTGGCAGAGTGGGCAACCGTCGCGCCGGTCCCGGTGACGACATCGACGGAGTCGCCGGGGCGCACCATGGCGAGGGCGCCCGGGTCGGCGACGCTGACGTGGGCCGCGACCTCGTCGGCAGGCCGTCCGGCCAGCAGACCGGCGCCGACAACCCGCCGCTCCGTCATCACCTCTCCGGCTGTCACCGGGCCGGCGAGCCGCCGGCCCACCAGCGCGGCGGTGGACGATGGCGCGCCGCTCGGGGCGTAGTCCGCAGGCCGGGACGAGACCGCCAGGTCGCCCGCGGACACCTCGTGCCCGGCCGGCAGCCCGCGGGCCGCCACCACGACGTGGACGCGGGGCCCGCCCTCGGGTGCCCGGGCGACCGCCAGGCCACCCAGCACAGCACCGGCCGCGAGACCGGCCGCCAGCAGGCGCCGGGTGACAGCACGCCGCCAGGCACCGCGCCGCCCGCGCCCGAACACCCGCTCACCGACAGCCCCTGCCCCCCGCATGTCCGCCACCCCCCGCATGTCCGCCCGTCAGCCGGGCAGCGCGAACGGGAGGGCGATCCCGTCGAGCGCTCGCCGGCACGGGCAGGTGGCCTCGTCGTCCGACTCGGTCTCGGGCATGGCGGCCAGGGCCGAGTGCAGCACGGTCTTGAGGCCCTCGACGTTCTCGGCGAAGACCCGCAGCACCTCCTCGTGGGTGACCGCCTCGTGGCCGGCGACACCGGCGTCGTGGTCGGTGACCAGGGCGATCGTCGTGAAACACATCGCCAGCTCCCGCGCGATCGCGGCCTCCGGCATGGCCGTCATCCCGATGACCGACCAGCCGGCCTGCTGGTGCCACAGCGACTCGGCCTTGGAGGAGAACCGCGGGCCGTTGATGACCACCAGCGTGCCGCCGTCGACGACGTCCTTGCCGGCGTCGCGCGCGGCCTCGAGGGCGACCCTGCGGCCGTTCGGGCAGTACGGGTCCGCGAACCCGACGTGGACGACCGGGCCCTCCGCGGCATACACGCTGTGCTCGCGACCCCAGGTGCGGTCGACCACCTGGTCGGGGACGACGATCACCCCCGGCCCGTGCTCGGGCTTGAGCGAGCCGACCGCGCAGGGGGCGAGCACCTGGCGCACGCCCACGGACCGGAGCGCCCAGAGGTTGGCGCGGTAGTTGACCAGGTGCGGCGGGAAGCGATGGCCCTGGCCATGACGCGCGATGAAGGCGACGTGACGCCCGCCGAGCTGACCGACCACGACGTCGTCGCTGGGCGCGCCGAACGGCGTGTCGACCGTGACCCGCTCGACGTCGGTGAGGAACTCGTAGAAGCCGGAGCCGCCGATGACACCGAGCTCGGCCCGCGGGGTGGGTGCGTCAGTCATGGCCCGAGCCTACGCAGGGGCCGGGCGGCGTCGAGGTGAGGAGGGGCGGGCTGTGGAGGGCGCGAAGTCCCCGGCCGGGCTGTGGACGGCCCGGGGCGCAGGTCAGGCCGCGGAGCCGTCCGAGGAGCTGCTGGTGGAGGCCGCCGGGGCCTTGGACGCGCCGGAGTCGCCCGTGGAGGCCGGGACGGAGGCCGAGGACCCCGAACGGGAGTCGGTGCGGTAGAAGCCGTTGCCCTTGAACACGACGCCGACCGCGTTGAAGAGCTTGCGCAGCCGGCCCTCGCACTCGGGGCACTGCGTCAGCGAGTCGTCGCTGAACGACTGGAAGATCTCAAAGCGGTGGTCGCACGCGGTACACGCGTAGGCGTACGTCGGCACGGTTCCCTCCCGGATTTAGCACTGTCGGTCTTCGAGTGCCAAGTATACGGCTGGATCAGCCGGACTTCTTCCACCCGGCGAGGCGGCCGAGCTGGCTGACCGCGCGGACCCGCCGCTCGACCTTGGCCCTGGTCTCCGAGGTCGCCACGATCAACAGCTGGTCTCCCCGGCGGATCGCGGTGTTCGGGGCGGGCACGAACCCCGCCCCTCCGCGGACGACGAGCGTGACGTTGGCCCCTTGGGGCAGGCGCAGCTCGAAGACCTCCACCCCGTGCAGCCGCGACTCGGGCCCGACGCTCACCTGCAGCAGCTCGGCGCCGAGCTCCTCCAGCGGTGTCGACTCCACGGCGAGGTCCAGGCTCCGGTAGCTCGTCGCCACGCCCAGCCGGCGGGCGACCCACGGCAGCGTCGGGGCCTGTACCAGCGTGAAGATCACGACCAGGACGAACACCAGGTCGAAGATCCAGTCGACCTCGGGCGCGCCGAGCGTCAGCGGGACGGTGGCCAGGACGACCGGCACGGCGCCGCGCAGCCCCGCCCAGGACAGGAACGCCTGGTCGCGCCAGGAGAAGCGGAACGGCGTCATCGACACCACCACCGACAGTGGCCGGGCCGCCAGCAGCAGGACGAGCCCCAGCACCACGGCCGGGAGGAGCTGCTCGTCGAGCCTGCTGGGCGAGGCCAGCAGCCCCAGGAGCACGAAGAGCCCGATCTGCGCGAACCAACCCATGGAGGTGGCGAAGGCTGTCACCGCCGGCCGGTGCGGGAGCGTCATGTTGCCCAGCACCAGGGCGGCGAGGTAGCACGCGATGAAGCCGCTGGTGTGGACGCTGACGGCGGCGGCATACGCCAGGACCGTGAGCGAGAGCACGCCGATCGAGAACAGGCCGGACGAGCCGGAGGCCGCGCGGCGCAGGAACTGCCCGCCGGCCCAGCCGACCGCGAGGCCGATCAGCGAGCCGCCGGCCAGCTCGACGGCGGCGTGCCACGTCAGCACCCACCAGGGGTCGGCCTGGGCCGGGTCGGCGCTCGCCGCCGCCAGGGCCGTGACGAGGATGACGACAGGCGCGTCGTTGAAACCGGACTCGGCCTCGAGCAGGCCGGTGATCCGGCGGGGGAGGGGTACCCGGCGCAGCACCGAGAACACCGCGGCAGCGTCGGTCGAGCTGAGGATGGCTCCGACGAGCAGCGCGGTGGTCCACGGCAGGTCGAGCAGGTAGCGGCAGGCCACGCCGACCACGACCACGGAGACGGCGACGCCCACGGTCGACAGCACGGCCGCGGGCGCCACAGCACCACGGATGCCCTCCCATCTCGTGGTGAGCCCACCGTCGGCGAGGATGAGGATGAGCGCGGCATACCCGAGGACCTGGGTGAGCTCGGCCGAGTCGAACTCGATGCCGAGCCCGGCCTCGCCGATGGCCAGGCCGATGCCGAGGTAGAGCAGCAGGGAGGGGAGGCCGGACTTCACGGAGAGGCGCACGGCCGCGACCGACACCAGCAGGACCAGGGAGCCGACCAGGAGGGCAGGGGTGAGGTCCTCCAGGGTGAAGGCCCCTTGAGCAGCGAGGAACAACCCGTCCACGGCCCCGTCGTGTCCTCTCGCTCGCTGTGTGTCCTAGTCTCGCAGGGTGTCCCGCGTCATTCTGGCCCGCCGCGTCGCCGTGTCGCTGGCCGCCCTCCTCGCCGTGCTCCTCGTCGTGTCCGCGATCGTGGGTGTCACGTGGGTGCGGCGGCCCTTTCCCGTCACCGACGGCGAGCTCCCGGTCCCCGGGCTGAGCAAGGCCGTGACCGTGCTGCGGGACGACCGGGGCGTACCGCAGATCTACGCCGACAACGCCCAGGACCTCTTCCGGGCGCAGGGTTTCGTCCACGCCCAGGACCGCTTCTTCGAGATGGACCTGCGCCGCCACATCACGTCCGGCCGGCTCTCGGAGATGGTCGGGTCGAGCGGCCTGGAGACCGACAAGGTCATCCGCACCCTGGGCTGGCGCCGGGTCGCCGAGGCCGAGCTGCCGCTGCTGGAGCCGGCGACGCGCCAGTACCTCCAGGCCTACGCCGACGGGGTCAACGCCTACATCGACCGCCAGGGCACCCCCTCGCGCATGGGGCTCGAGTACGTCGTCCTCGGCCAGCAGGTCAAGGACTACCGGGTCGAGCCGTGGACCCCGGCCGACTCCCTGGCGTGGCTCAAGGCGATGGCCTGGGACCTGCGCGGCGACTACGACAACGAGCTGACCCGTGCGCGCCTGGCCGGGCGGGTCCCCGCCGCGCAGATCGCCGAGCTGTACCCGCCCTACCCCTTCGGCACGAACGCGCCGATCCTGTCGGCGCAGGACTGGGCACCCGGCTCCTCCGGCCCCGCCTCGGCGGTGCCCGGCGCCTCCGTGCCGGACCTCGTGCCCCTCGAGGAGCGCACCGCACCGGGGGCCCAGAGCGCGTATGCCGCGGCGCAGCGCCTGCTGGAGCAGGTGCCCCTGACCTTCGGTCGGGGTCGCGGGATCGGCTCCAACGCCTGGGTCGTCGGGCCGGAGAAGTCGAGCACCGGCAAGCCGCTGCTGGCGAACGACCCGCACCTCGGCGTCGGCATCCCCGGCATCTGGTACCAGGTGGGCCTGCACTGCCGGAGCGTGGGGACCGAGTGCCCCTTCGACGTCAGCGGCTTCTCCTTCGCGGGGCTCCCGGGCGTGGTCATCGGCCACAACCAGTCGGTCGCCTGGAGCATGACCAACCTCGGCCCGGACGTCACCGACTTCTTCCTCGAGCAGCTCCGCGACGGCACCTACCGCCGCGACGGCCGGTACTACCCGCTGCGGGAGCGTCGCGAGACGATCAAGGTCGCGGGCGCCGGCGACCACACGATCACGGTGCGCAGCACCCCGCACGGCCCCCTGCTCTCCGATGTCGTCCCGGACCTCTCCGACGCCGGGCGGACCTCGCCCGTGAGCGGTGCGCCGAACGCGGATGCCTACGCGGTGTCCCTTGCCTGGACCGGCCTGACCCCGAGCCGGACGGCCGACGCGATCTTCGGGCTCAACCGCGCGACGAGCTTCACCGAGTTCCGGGAGGCCGCGAAGTCGTTCGCGGTGCCCAGCCAGAACCTGCTGTACGCGGACCGTGAGGGCCACATCGGCTACCAGGCCCCCGGGCAGATCCCGGTCCGCAGGTCCGACACCCCCGGCGCGGTCCCCGGCTTCTGGCCGGCGGCGGGCTGGCGGTCCAGCTCGGACTGGCAGGGCTACGTGCCGTTCGAGCAGATGCCGTGGGCGTACGACCCGCCGGAGGGCTTCATCGTCACCGCGAACCAGGCGGTCACCGCGAGCCCGACGCCGTTCCTCACGACGCAGTGGGACTTCGGCTTCCGGTCCCAGCGGATCCGCGACCTCCTGGAGAAGGAGGACAAGGTCACGCCGCAGCGGATGAGGCAGATCCAGGGCGACACGCACAGCCAGTTCGCTCCGACGCTGGTCAAGACCCTGCTCGAGGTCGACCTCGGGAACGACCAGTTCACCGAGGAGGCGCAGGACCTGCTGCGGGACTGGGACTACTCCAACCCGGTGGGCCGCTCCGACTCCAGCGCCGCGGCGGCCTACTACAACGCCGTGTGGTCCAACCTCATGGAGCTCACCTTCAACGACGAGCTGCCGGACGACCTGCGCGCCAACGGCGGTGACCAGTGGATGCAGACGATCACCAACCTGCTGGCCAAGCCGCGCAGCGCCTGGTGGGACAACAAGCTCACCCCGGGGGTGACCGAGGGCCAGGCCGAGATCATGCGGCTCGCGCTCGTCGACGCCCGGCTGCAGCTGACCAAGGAGGTCGGCAAGGACCCCTCCGGCTGGGAGTGGGGAGCCCTGCACGAGCTGAGCCTGACCCACAAGGTGCTCGGCGGCGACAGCGTCCCCGGCGCGGTCCGCATGCTGTTCAACCGCGGGCCGGTGGCCCTGCCCGGCGGGCCGGCCATCGTGAACGCCAACGGCTGGGACGCGAGCCAGGGCTTCGAGGTGGACTGGGCCCCGTCGATGCGCATGGTCGTCGACCTCGCCGACCTCGACCGCTCCACGTGGGTCAACCAGACCGGCAACAGCGGCCACGCGTTCCACGACCACTACGACGACCAGGTCGACACGTGGGCGAAGAACGAGACGTACCCGTGGCCGCACTCGGAGAAGGCCGTGCGGGAGGCCGCGAAGGACGAGCTGCGGCTGATGCCCTCAGCCGGCGAGTGAGCGCAGCGGCGCGCCGGCCGTGATGACCGCCTCCACGGGCCGGTCGTGCTCCTCTCGCGGCAGCGGGTCCGCCCGGACCTCCCAGGGGTGCACGATCGCGACGAGCCGGGCGCCGGGAGCGCGGGGGACGGCTCGGTCGTAGCAGCCGCCGCCCTGGCCGAGGCGGGTGCCCGTGGCGTCCACCGACAGCGCGGGGAGGAAGACCACCCGCGCCGAGGCGATGGCCCCGAGCCCCAGCGGCTCCCCGCCGCCGGCCTCGGCCCAGTCCAGGTCGAGGTCGGGCAGCGTGATCGGCACCATGACCCGTATGCCGCGGGCCTGCATGGCCTCGATGAGCCGGTCCGTGGGGGGCTCGGTGGGCCGTGCCTCGTAGGCGCTCACCCAGTCTCCCGGGACCAGGCCGAGCGCCTCCGCCAGCTCGACGGCGGACCGGGCGATCGACTCGGCGTCGGCGGCGCGGTCGCGCCCCGCGACCAGCTCCCGCCGCTGCGCCCGCACCATGGCGCGCAGGGCGCGCTTGTCCACCGGCCCGGCCCCCGCGGCATACCCCGTCACGGGCGCCATTGTGGCCCCTGGGAACCGACCGTGCGGGACGGTGGCCGACAAGTAGGGTGTGCGCATGAGTGTCACGAAGGCCGTCATCCCCGCTGCCGGGCTGGGCACCCGGTTCCTCCCAGCCACCAAGGCAACGCCGAAGGAGATGCTGCCCGTCGTCGACAAGCCGGCGATCCAGTACGTCGTCGAGGAGTCGGTGCGCGCCGGGCTGGGTGATGTGCTCGTCATCACCGGCCGCAACAAGATCGCCCTCGAGGACCACTTCGACCGCCACTGGGAGCTCGAGGCCGCCTTGGAGGCCAAGGGTGACCAGCACCGGCTCAAGCGCGTGCGCGAGTCGGCCGACCTCGGCAAGGTGCACTTCGTCCGCCAGGGGCAGCCGCTCGGCCTCGGGCACGCCGTCCTGGTGGCCAAGGAGCACGTGGGTGACAACCCGTTCGCCGTGCTGCTCGGCGACGACCTGATCGACAGCCGCGACCACCTCCTCGAGGAGATGGTCCGGGTGCGCGAGGAGCGCGGCGGCAGCGTCATCGCGCTGATGGAGGTCCCCGAGGAGTCGGTGCACCTCTACGGCTGCGCGGCGGTCGAGCCGGTGGAGGGTGACGTCGTCCGGGTGACCGGCCTCGTGGAGAAGCCGGACGCCTCCGAGGCGCCGAGCAACCTGGCCATCATCGGTCGCTACGTCCTCGACCCCGCGGTGTTCGAGGTGCTCGAGCACACCAAGCCGGGCCGCGGCAACGAGATCCAGCTGACCGATGCCCTGCAGGAGCTCGCCACGTCGGACGCAACGGGCGGCGGGGTCCACGGCGTGGTCTTCCGTGGCCGCCGCTACGACACCGGCGACCGGCTCGACTACCTCAAGGCGGTCGTCAAGCTCGGCCTCGTCCACCCCGAGCTCGGCGAGGACTTCGGCACGTGGCTCGACGAGTTCGCCGCCGAGCGCCATCAGGCCCTCGCGCACCGGTGACCCCTGGATGATCGCCGTCGAGCAGCACCTCGCTCGGATCCTCGAGACGGTCCGGCCGGTGCGGTCGTTCGACCTCGGCGTGCTCGACGCGCAGGGGTGCGTCCTGGCCGCGGACGTCCAGGCCAAGGTGCAGCTGCCGGGCTTCACCAACTCGGCGATGGACGGGTATGCCGTGCACGCGGCGGACGTGGCCGGCGCGAGCGAGGAGTCCCCTGTGGTGCTCCCCGTCGTCAACGACATCGCCGCCGGCAACACCAACGCCCTCTCGCTGGTCATGGGCCAGACCATGCGCATCATGACGGGCGCGCCCATGCCGCGGGGCGCCGACGCGGTCGTGCCGGTCGAGCAGACCGACGGCGGTGTCGTCCACGTCAGCGTGCACGGGTCCCCCGAGCCCGGCCAGCACGTCCGGGCGGCCGGCGAGGACGTGCGCGAGGGCCAGACCATCTTGCGCTCCGGGACCCTGCTCGGCCCCGGCCAGATCGCGCTCCTCGCCGCGGCCGGCGTGGCGCGGGTCCGGGTCGTCCCGAGGCCCAGGGTTGTCGTGCTGTCGACCGGCGACGAGCTCGTGGAGCCCGGGCGCGAGCCCGGCTTCGGGCAGATCGTGGACTCGAACTCCGTCATGCTCACTGCCGCGGTGCGGTCCGTGGGCGCCACGCCGTACCGCGTCGGCGGAGTGCCCGACGACGCGCGCCAGCTCATGGAGACGATCGAGAGCCAGCTCGTCCGGGCGGACGTCATCATCACGACCGGCGGGGTGAGCATGGGGGCCTTCGACACGGTCAAGCAAGTGCTCTCCCGGGTCGGGACGATGCAGTTCGACAAGGTCGCCATGCGTCCCGGGATGCCGCAGGGGTTCGGGGTGCTCGGCGAGGAGCGGGTCCCGGTCTTCACCCTCCCGGGGAACCCCGTCAGCGCGCTGGTGTCCTTCCACGTCTTCGTCGCCCCGGCACTGCGGGCGATGGCCGGGCGGCCCGAGAACGCCTGGCCCCCGGGCTACGTGCCGGCCGTGGCCGCCGAGTCCTGGCAGTCGGTTCCGGGGAAGATGGAGTTCACCCGGGTCGTCTTCGACGGCGACCGGGTCCGGCTCGCAGGCGGGCAGGGGTCGCACATGCTCGGCGCCCTGGCCGCGGCCGACGCGCTCGCGGTCGTTCCCCCGGAGGTCACCGAGGTCGCCGAGGGCGACCGGGTCGACTGCCTGCCGCTGCTGGGGGCGGAGGCGCCGTGAGCGAGCGCCGCCTCACCCACGTCCGGGCCGACGGCTCGGCCCACATGGTCGACGTGTCGGGCAAGGACGTCACCGCCCGCCAGGCGACTGCCCGCGGCCGGGTCCTGATCTCCGAGGAGGCCGTCGCCGCCCTCCGGGCCGGGGACCTCCCCAAGGGTGACGCGCTCGCGGTCGCGCGCGTAGCCGGCATCCAGGCGGTGAAGCGCACCCCCGACCTCATCCCGCTGGCCCACCCCATCGCCGTCCACGGCGTCGAGGTCGAGGTCGAGGTGGTCGACGAGGGCGTGGAGGTCGCGGCGACGGTGCGCACGGCCGACCGCACCGGGATCGAGATGGAGGCGCTGACGGCGGTCAGCGTCGCGGCGCTCACGGTGGTCGACATGGTCAAGGCCGTCGACCGGCACGCCCGCATCACCGACATCAGGGTCACCGCGAAGTCCGGCGGTCGCTCCGGGGACTGGACCGAGCCGTGAGCCACCGTGCGGTCGTGATCACCTGTTCGACACGTGCCGCGACCGGCGTCTACGAGGACCGCGGCGGCCCGATCGTCGCCGAGGCGCTGCGGCAGTGGGGGTTCGAGACGGCGGACCCGGTCGTGGTCCCCGACGGCCCCGCGGTGGAGTCCGCCCTGCGCGAAGCGGTCGGCTCCGACCCTGCGGTCGTGGTCACGACGGGCGGCACGGGCCTCACGCCCACCGATGGGACGCCCGAGGCGACCCTCGCGGTGCTGGACCGGCAGGCGCCCGGCATCGCCGAGGCCATCAGGGCTGCCGGCGTCGCGGCCGGCGTGCCGACCGCCATGCTCTCGCGCGGCGTCGCCGGGCTGGCCGGCCGCACCGTCGTGGTCAACCTGCCGGGCTCCACGGGCGGGGTCCGTGACGGGCTGGCGGTGCTCGAACCAGTGCTGGCCCACGCGGTCTCGCAGGCCCGCGGCGGCGACCACTGATGCCCAGCTGGCCGGTCGTCCTGCACGCCAGCACCCCGGCGGGCCAGGAGATCGAGCTCGGCGCCCTCCGCCGCACCGACCACCGCGAGTGGCAGGCGGTCCGCGCGACGAACCGCGCCTGGCTGGGGGAGTGGGAGGCCACCGCGCCGGAGGGGCAGGTGCCCGCCGTGCGGTTCGGGTCCCTCGTGCGGCACTACAACAAGGAGGCGCGGGCCGGGCGGATGCTGCCGTTCGTCATCCGCACCGATCGCCGACTGGTCGGCCAGATGCACCTCTTCGGGATGGCGTGGGGCTCGCTGCTGTCGTGCGCCGCGGGCTACTGGGTGGCGCAGGAGGAGGCGGGCCGTGGCATCGCACCGACCGCGCTGGCGTGTGCCGCGGACTACGCGATGGGCGAGCTCGGGCTGCACCGGGTCGAGGTGAACATCCGGCCCGAGAACGTCGCCAGCCTGGCCGTGGTGCGCAAGCTCGGCTTCCGGGACGAGGGACTGAGGGTCCGCTACCTCCACATCAACGGCGCGTGGCGGGACCACCGGACCTTTGCCCTGACCCGTGAGGACCTCGGGGGGCGGACCCTGCTGGAGCGTCTTCACACAAACCACAACAGTCACATTGGCGACACACCGCCGTGCGTCCCCGGAGGCGGCGCGGAAGGGCCCTAACGTCTTCCCCGTGCCGCCCAGCAGTCTGATCTTCCTTGTCGTCATTGCGATCTGGGCTGCCTACTTCCTCCAGCACTGGGTGCGCCGCCGCGAGCAGCTCGCGATCGCGCGGTCCGTGGACCGCTTCTCCGAGTCGATGCGCGTCCTCGAGCGCCGCTCGGCCCTCGCCGCGCCCGACCTCTCCGAGCCCCAGCCGACCTCGTATGCCGTGGGCCCGGCCCGGCCGGCACGCCCCCAGGTGCTGGTGAAGCGAGCGGACTCCGCTGCCGCTGGTGCCACTTCCTCGGTGACCGGCGACGACGCCGGTCCGTGGGCCGACGCTCAGCCGGTCGCCTCGACCGCGCCGGCCCTGCGCGGCCCTGCCCCGCTCGCCACGGGGCGCCGGGCCCGCGGGCTCACCTTCCTCGGTGTCGTCGCCGCCCTCCTGGCCACAGCCGTCCTGGCCGTGCTCGGCGTGGTGCCGGTGCCGGCCGTTGCAGCGCCGGTCGCCGCCCTCGGTGCGGTGCTCGTGTGGATGCGTCGCGGGGCACGGGCCGAGCAGGCCGCGCGCCGGGAGGCCAGCCGTCGCCAGCGGGTCCAGCGCGCGGGCGAACGCGCCGAGACGGCCCGGCGCACGTCCGGCCCCGGCCAGACCGGGCGGGTGGCCCGGGCGGAGCGCTCGACGCAGGACGCTCTCGCTCCCGGTGGGGGCGTGCCGACGGACGCTGCCGCCACCGCGGGCGGTGGCTCCGCCGAGGCCGATGCCGATGCCGACGCCTACGCCGGCCCGGAGCGTGACTCCCGCCGTGAGGACCTCTACGACATCCAGGCGGTCGAGGCCGGCGAGATCGGCCAGGTGGCGGCCGCCGCGGCACCGGCGCCGACATCCCCCACGCCCGCGCCAGTGCCGCCCACCGGCCTCCTCGTCGACGAGGACGACATCCCCCTCACCTGGGATCCCGTCCCCGTGCCCCGCCCCACCTACACGATGAAGGCGATGGCCCAGCGGCACGCCCCAGCCCCCGTCGAACAGGGCGTGCCGCCGGAGCTGGCTGACGCGGCATACGACGAGCCCGTCCGACGCGTCGCAGGCGCCTAGTCCCCAGCACGTCGTCCTCGCGCGAGCGACGGGTGGCAGCACCCGGACCGCTCACTGGGTAGCCGGCCATCTTCCTGCCGCCTCTCCTCGGGTGGACGCGTGGACATGAGGTGCAGACGAGATGGAAGCGGGTGCGGTTCACCGGGCTCGCCCCTTTTTCCGGGACACATCGGCTCCGCGGTCGCGTCGGGGGTGAACCCGGGTGGCGGCTGCCTCGTCCTTTACGGCAGCAGCACCTGCGGAGACCATCGGAGTGGCGAAAGGGGATCCGTGGCACCAGGGCAGAGGGAAGCCGCGCTGCAGAGCCTCCACGACAGGCACGCCCCCGAGCTGTGGAGATTCGCGCTCCGGCTCACCCACGACCCCCACGTCGCCGAGGACGTCGTCCAGGAGGCGCTGCTGCGTGCCTGGCGTGACCCGCAGCTCACCAGCCGCAGCGACGCCGCGGCACGGGCCTGGCTGTTCACCGTGACGCGGCACATCGTCGTGGACCGGTGGCGCAGCGCCGCCGCTCGGCACGAGATCGGCCCGGCGGACGTCGAGGGACAGAGCGAGGCCGACCGGACCGGTGAGGTGCTGGACCGGTGGCTCATCGCCGACGCGCTGGCGGCGCTGTCGGCGGAGCACCGCGAGGTCATCGCGGCCGCCTACTACGAGGGGAGAAGCGTGGCCGAGATCGCCGGCACCCTGCACATCCCGGAGGGGACCGTGAAGTCGCGGCTGCACTACGGGCTGCGGGGCCTGCGCCTGGCCCTGCAGGAGAAGGGGGTGAGCCACCCATGAGCGGCGCCCACCCGTACGGGCAGTGGGACGCGGCCTACGTCCTCGGTGCCCTCTCGCCGGAGCAGCGGAAGGAGTTCGAGGAGCACCTCGGCGGCTGCCAGGCGTGTCGTGACGCCATCGTCGAGCTCGCGGGGCTGCCCGGGCTGCTCGCTCGGGTGCCCGCCAGCGACCTGCTCGCGGTGGACGAGCCCGCGGGCGACGCTGTCGCCGCCGAGCCGCCACCCTCACTCATGCCAGTGCTGCCGGCCGAACCCCGACGCTGGGGGCGGCACGTACTCGTCCCGGCCGCGGCTGCAGCCATCGCGCTCGTGGTCGGTGGGCTGGGCGGGTACGCGCTGTCGGAGACTGTCGGCGGTGCGGACGCGCCCCCCTCGGCCACCGCGACGACGGGTCCGGTCCGCGTGGCCTTCTCGCCGGTGACGGCCTCGCCGATGACGGCCGTGGTCGACGTACTGCCCAGGACGTCGGGGACGCAGCTGCTCGTGGAGTGCCAGTACGCGCTGAAGGGACCGGACGGGTCCGTTGCCGAGGGCGCCTGGGCCGAGTACGCGATCTGGGTCGTGGACCGCCAGGGCAGGGCGGTCCAGGCGAAGGTCTGGACGGCCAAGCCCGACCGCGTCATGCGGCCCGCCGCTGCGTCCCCGCTGCGGCCCGACCAGATCGCCGCGGTGGAGATCCGGCGGGTCGACACGGGGGAGACGGTGGTGCGCGCGCGGCTCGGGTGAGTGGCCCGACGTGGGGCCCGAGGCCTTGCCCGAGCGGAGGCGAGCCGTTTTCCGTCGCGGGCAGGGCTGGTGTTATTGTTTCGTCCGCATCATGGGGCTGTGGCGCAGTTGGTAGCGCGTCTCGTTCGCAATGAGAAGGTCAGGGGTTCGAATCCCCTCAGCTCCACCACGCAGAGAAGGACCCACACGCTCGTCGTGGGTCCTTCTCCGCATCTGAACCTGGGGCGCCAGCGGCTGACTACTGGCCACGTCAGGTGAGACCCCGAACGTGGTGTGGCCACGTCACCGGCGTCGTCGGCGTGGTGCGCACTTCCTGGGTGGCCGCTCAAGCGGCGATCCGGATAGTTCCGAGCCACGGCTCGAAGCCGTCTGAAGCGACATCCCAGTAGGGACCGCGCTCAGCCAACTCGGCCTCGGTGAGGAGACACTCCCGGAAGGCCGCCTCGATGGCCGCGCGCTCGGCCGGAGAAGTGAGCGCGTCGAGCCCGGTGACGACCAGCCGGGACATGGGTGCCTGATGCCCCCACGACGCGACCGCGCCGACGCTGACCTGACCGCCGGCGCCGTCCCAAGCGCACACGGTGCCAGGCCGGGTGGCGAGCCAGAAGCAGCCACGGGAGCGGTGCGCTCCGCCCCCGATGGTGCCCAGACGGTCGTGAAGGCGTGCGGGGTGAAGGGGCCGATCGGAGCGGAGGTCCAACTGCCACACCGACTCGCTCACGAGGCGGGGCAGTGGTGCGATGCGCATCTCGGAGACCCACGACTCGGCCTCGTCGTGGTGGTGCACACCGTCAATGAGCACGCTCGTCGGCTGCAGGCCAGCGTCGCCCACCAGGACGGCGCCCGGCCGCGCCAGGGCCCGCACGAGGCCCAAGCCCTCCGGTGGGGCTGCTCCGTGCACCGAGACGACGTCGGCGTACTCGATGAGGGCGCAGGCAGTCTCGGCAGTTCCGCGCCGGTCCTCCTCGGCCGTGTGCCTGCCCTCTTCACACAGGAGCGCGTCTCCGGTCAGGGTGGAAACGAGATCGGTCCCGTCCAAGGCTGTGACGATGGCGGTGACCTTGATGTCGACCACCCGCTCTGCCTCGAGCACGCGGCATACCTGCCGTGCCTCGGCTGCCACCGGGAGGTGGACCACGATGCTCTGCCATCGCCCGACGTCGGCAAGACGACGCAGCGTCGGGATGATGTCCTCGCGAATCGCGCACCCGACGCAGGCGTGGGCCAGGTCGATCACTTCTCGTTCGAGGGCGCCGCTCACGTCGCTGACGAGGCGGTGCAGCTGCTGACCTTCCACGTCGATGCGGTGATGCACCACGACGGCGCCGGGAAGATCCCACTGCTGCCCGATGGTGGCAGCAGCCATGGCGTTCGCGCAGACGCCGGTGATCAGGACGACGGGGGTGGGCGATGCGCTCATGGAGCATCCGCCTGATCCGCAGCGGGCCCTTCGACGCTGTTCTCAGGCGCCAGTCCGGCCCCGGACTCGCGAAGGGTCAGCCCTCCTGGCAGGGCGTGGGTCCCAGTGTGCCTGCCGGCGAACGCTCGTGGGGAGGTCAGGTGGGGGAGTGGCTGCATGGAACTGCTGCGCCTTCCGTTCAGGGTTAGTTGAGAACGATTCTCAACTAATCACAGGGTGGGTGGCTGGCGCAAGGCGACTGAAGGGATTTGTGAATGAGAATCATTCCCGATACGTTCTCGCCACCCAACGAGAGGACTGACGTGCGGAAGTG
>NZ_DATBMI010000083.1:0-8613 GCF_036554925.1 Pedococcus sp. | reverse complement strand
GGGCTCGTCGAGCAGCAGGCAGGTCGCCCCGCTGAGCTCGAGCAGCAGGATCTGGAAGCGCGCCTGCTGCCCACCCGAGAGCGAGCCGAAGGTCTGCTCCCCGGCACGGGCCAGGCCGTACCGGTCCAGCGCCCGCGCGGCCTCCTCGCGCGGCATGCCTGCGCGGTGCTCGTCACCGCGGTGCAGCACCTCGAGCAGCGTGCGCCCCAC
Organism: Pedococcus sp.; assembly: GCF_036554925.1. Taxonomy (NCBI): domain Bacteria; kingdom Bacillati; phylum Actinomycetota; class Actinomycetes; order Micrococcales; family Intrasporangiaceae; genus Pedococcus; species Pedococcus sp. Next base: position 8,403 of record NZ_DATBMI010000083.1, on the reverse strand, counting down.
CAGCGTGGGGTGCTCGTGCGTCTGCGCGAACCAGCCGGGACGCACTCGCGACCCGAGGCGCAGCCGGCCGGTGTGCGCGACCGGCGCCGGCCGCACGTCACCGACCGGACGGTGCTCGACGTCGGGGTCGCTGCCGCCGCAGGCGAGCAGCCTCAGGAAGTGCGACTTGCCCGACCCGTTGCTGCCGAGCACCGCCACCCGCTCGCCGTACCAGACCTCGAGGTCGAACGGCCGCATCAGCCCGGTCAGCTCGAGGCCCTCGGCCACGACCGCCCGCTTGGCGGTGCGCCCGCCACTGAGCCGCATCCGCACGTTCTGCCGCAGCGGCAGCGCCTCGGGCGGGCCCGCCTCCTCGAAGCGGGCCAGCCGGTTGCGGGCGGCCTGCAGCCGCGACGCCATGTCGGAGTTGTAGGCCGCCTTCTGCTTGTACATCACGACGAGCGCCTTGAGCTTGGCGTGCTCCTCGTCCCACCGGCGGCGCATCTCGTCGAGCCTCTCGAACCGGTCCACGCGCGCCTGGTGGTAGGTGGAGAACCGGCCCGGGTGCACCCACAGGGTGCTGCCCGCGGCCCCTGGCTCCAGCGTGGCGATGCGGGTCGCCACCCGGTCGAGCAGCTCGCGGTCGTGGCTGACGAACAGCACCGTCTTGGGCGACTCGATGAGCTGCTCCTCCAGCCACCGCTTGGCGGGCACGTCGAGGTAGTTGTCCGGCTCGTCCAGGAGGAGCACCTCCTCGGGCCCGCGCAGCAGGGCCTCGAGGACCAGCCGCTTCTGCTCCCCGCCGGAGAGAGTGGTGACCTTGCGCCACTGGGCCTTCTCGAACGGCATCCCGAGCGCGGCGACGGTGCAGACGTCCCAGAGGGTCTCGTAGTCGTAGCCACCCGTGTCGGCCCAGTCGACGAGCGCCTGTGCGTACGCGAGCTGGTCCTGCTCGCTGTCGCGCTCCATCATCAGCAGCTCGGTCCGCTCGATCTCCGCCGCGGCCCTGCGCACCGGCTCCGGCGCGACCGACACGAGCAGGTCGCGCACCGTGGACTCGTCGCGCACCTTCCCCACGAACTGCCGCATGACGCCGAGCCCGCCGGAGCGCGTGACCGCCCCCTCGTGGGCGGCGAGGTCGCCCGCCACGATGCGCCCGAGGGTCGTCTTGCCGGTCCCGTTCGGGCCGATCAGCGCGACCTTGGCCCCCTCGCCGACGCGAAGGCTGACGTCGCTGAGCAGCGGCCTGCCGTCCGGGAGGACGAAACCCACGGAGTTGATGTCGACGTGTCCCACGGGGGTCCACTCTCGCGCACCCCGCCCGCGCGCTGCCAGCGGGTTTCCGGTGCCGGGGGCCGCGGGTGCCGGCGCCGCGGCACACGGCGCCGTGCCCCGCTCAGTGCAGCACGGCCTTGAACAGGACCATCAACGCCCCGAACGCGCCCGCCGTCGCCGCCGACACCAGGCGCTCGGCGCGCGTGAGCTGGCCGTGGCGACCCATCTCCCATCCGGCGACGCACAGCAGCACGGTGCTGCAGATGAGCGCCCACAGCACGGCCACGTCGACGTCGCGCCCCAGCAGGCCGAGGATCGCGAGCACGGTCAACGGCAGTGCCGAGGCGGTCACGATCTCCCAGCCGACGGTCAGCTGCTGGCGCACCTGCGCCCAGGTCGGGCGGTGGCCCTGGTGGATGCGCTCGGCCACCACCCGGGCGTAGCGCTCCGCGGCCCAGTAGACGACCAGGGTGACGAGCACAGCGAGCTCCACCGCCACCACGGTGTTCTGGTGCGCCGCCGCCATCACGGCCGCACTGACGATGACCCCGTAGATCCCCGCCGCGGTGGCCTCCTCGCTGTGTCGCGTCACCCGCGCGGGACCGGACACCGACGTCGGGCTGTCCTCGTTCGCTGCCATGGCCCCAACCTCCCAACGCGGCACCAGCCGGCGACTCCCCTCCCGGGGATGAGTCACTGGCGCTGGTGCGCGGCGATGCCGTACCCACCGAGACTACCGGCGCCGCGCCAGGCCGACCGCCTCAGCGGGGCGTGCGCCTGGGGCGGGCACCGCGGGCCGCGAGCCTGCGCGCGGCGAGCTTCTCCAGCTCCGTGACCCAGAGGATGGAGCTGGCCATGGCCACGCACACAGCCCACTGGTCCGGCGTCAGCGGGCTCGTGCCGAACGCCTCGCCCAGGAACCCGACCTGCACCACCGCCACCTGGAGGAGCAGGGACAGCGACACGGCCGCCCACAGCCACCGGTTCGAGAAGAGACCGCGGAAGGCGCTGCGGTTGGCGGACCGGGCGACGAAGCTGTGGAAGAGCTGGGCCAGCACCAGCACGGTGAAGCCCGCGGTACGGGCGGTCGCGAGGTCCTGGTCGCCGGCGATCCAGCCGCCGGGCAGGTAGAGGTCGATCGTGAGCAGGGTGACGGTGGCCATGACCGTCCCGACCAGGACGACGCTGCTCCACATGCGGGCGTCGATGACCCGGTCGCGCAGCGAGCGCGGCGGACGTCCCATGACGTTGTCGGCCTCGCCGTCCACCCCCAGCGCCAGTGCCGGGCCGCTGTCGGTGAGCAGGTTGATCCACAGGATCTGGGTCGCCAGCAGCGGCAGCGCCACCGCGCCGTCGGCCCCGGCCAGGCCCAGGCTGCCGGCGAGCACCACGCCGAGGAACACGGTCAGCACCTCGCCCATGTTCGACGAGAGCAGGTAGCGCAGCGCCTTGCGGATGTTGGCGAAGATCAGCCGCCCCTCGCGGACCGCCTCGACGATAGTGGCGAAGTTGTCGTCGGCGAGGACCATCTTCGCCGCCTGCTTCGTCACCTCCGTTCCGGCGACACCCATCGCCACACCGATGTCCGCACTCTTCAACGCCGGGGCGTCGTTCACCCCGTCGCCGGTCATGGCGACGATCGCGCCGTCGGCCTGGAGCGCGTCGACGATCCTCAGCTTGTGGTGCGGCGTCACCCGCGCGTACACCGAGCAGTCCCGGACGACCTCGCGGAAGTCGGGCTCGGCGAGGCGGTCGAGCTCAGGGCCGCTCCGGACCCGGCTCCCTGCCTCGGTGATGCCGAGCTCGGCCGCGATCCTGGCGGCGGTGCGCGGGTGGTCGCCGCTGATCATGAGCACCCGTATGCCGGCGGCGTGGGCCTCGCGGATGGCCGCCTTCGCCTCGGGTCGCGGTGGGTCGATGATGCCGACGGTGCCGGCGTAGATGAGCTCCCGCTCGAGGCTCTCCTCCGCCTCGGGGCGGGTGGCAGTGTGCAGGGGCCGGTACGCCACGCCGAGGGTCCGGTACGCCTGCGCGGACATCTCCTCGACCGCCCCGAGCACGGTGGCCCGCGCGTCGTCGGCCAGGGGCACGGGCGTCTCCCCCACGAGCAGGTGGGTGCAGCGGTCGAGCAGGATGTCGGGGGCGCCCTTCGTGACCACCGAGATCGCGTCGGCGTCATGGGCGTCGGCCTCGAGGCTGCTCATGAGCTTGCGGTCCGAGGTGAAGGGGATCTCGCCGACCCGGCGGAACCTCGCCGCACGGCGCAGGTGGCTGCCGAGCTTGCGCTCCGCCACGAGGAACGCGGCCTCGGTGGGGTCACCCTGGATCTCCCACTCTCCCTCCTCCTGGCGCAGGACGGCATTGCTGGCCAGGCTGCCACCGCTGAGCACCACGGCGGCCTCCCGCCACAGCGCAGAGGAGTGGTCGACCGGCGCCCCCGCGTGCAGGACCTCGCCCTCCGGCCGGTAGCCGGCTCCCGTGACCTCCAGGACGCCGGAGGCGGTCACGATCCGGCCGATGGTCATCTCCCCCTTGGTGAGCGTCCCCGTCTTGTCGGAGCAGACGACCGAGGCTGACCCCAGCGTCTCCACCGAGGAGAGCTTCTTGACGATGGCCCGGTGCTCGGCCATCCGCTGGACACCGATCGCCAGGACGAGCGAGACGATCGCCGGCAGCCCCTCCGGCACGGCCGCCACCGCCAGGGACACCCCGAGCAGGAGAGCCGTCACCGCCTCCTCGGTGCCCGTCCCTTCGGCCGTGAGCAGGACGGTCGCGACCACGATGGCCGCGATGACGACCACCGCGACGCCGAGCATCCGCCCCACCCGCGCGATCTCCTGCTGCAGCGGGGTCGGCTCCTCCGGGGTGGCGTGCAGCAGCCCCGCGACCTTGCCCATCTCGGTCTCCATGCCGGTGGCCGTGACGACGACCCGTCCGCTGCCCTGGGTGACGACGGTGCCGCTGAACACCTCGTTCACCCGGTCGGCGAGGGCCGCCGGCCGGCCGAGAGGCGCCGGGTCCTTGAGCACCGGCTCGCTCTCCCCGGTCAACGAGGCCTCGGAGACCTTGAGCGCGGCCGCAGCCACCAGCCGCCCGTCGGCACCGACCGCGTCCCCCTCCGTCAGGACCATCACGTCGCCCACGACGATCTCGCGGCTCGGGATCCGCCGCTGCTCGCCGTCGCGGACGACAGCCGCCGTCGCCGCGGTCATCCGGGCGAGGGCCTCGACGGCGCTCTCCGCCCGGGCCTGCTGGGCGTAGCCGAGCAGCGCGTTGGCCACCACGATGGCCGCGATGACGATGGCGTCGAACGGCAGGCCTTCCGCCCCCTCGACCCACCACGCCACGACCGACACGACGATCGCCGCCAGCAGCAGGTAGATGAGGGGGTCCGCGAACTGCTCCGCGAGCTTGCGCCACACCGGCACCACCGGCTCGGCGGCGAGGGTGTTGGGCCCGTGCCGCTCCAGGCGACGCGCAGCCTCCGCCGACGACAGCCCCGTCTCCACGGAGGAGCCGAGCTGCTCGGCGACGCTCCCGGCGTCGAGACCCCAGAGGTCGGCCCCCGGGCCACCACGGCTCATGCGCCCCATCCTGCCCGCAGCGGACGGTGCCCCGGAGCCGGATCAGCGGGTAAAGACCTCGTCAAGACCCGCAGGAGCCGCCGCCCGCCTTGTCACACTGACGAGGCTTTGTCAGAAAGGACTGGCTGTGTCCCATCACGCTCCCGCAAGGGCCCGACCGCTCGCTAGGGTCGCGCTCGTGCTCCTGCTCGCCGTCGCCAGCTCGGTCGGGGTCGGCGCCACAGGTAGCTCTGCCCGGGCCGAGACCACGGCGATGAGGTCGATGTGGGTGTGGGACGTCTCCACGCCTGCCGCCACGGTCGACCTGGCCGCGGCCTCCGGCATCGGGCAGCTCTTCGTGGCGGTGCCCCCACGCCTGAACCGCTCCCCGCTCCTGCCGAAGATCCGCGAGATCAGCCAGCGGGCCGCCGCCGCCGGGATCCGGGTGGACGCCCTCGGAGGGGACCCCGGGTGGGTGGACAACCCGACCTGGGTCGTCGACCACTGGCTGCGGCCGGCGCTCTCGAGCCGGCTGTTCACCGGGGTCCACGTCGACATCGAGCCCTACACCACGCCCGCGTGGGAGTCCGACCGGGCCGGGGTGGTCCAGCGCTACCTGGAGACCTTGACCGCGCTCGACCAGGCGGCCGGGGCCACCCCCGTCGAAGCGGACATCCCGTTCTGGTTCCACGAGGTTCCCGCGGGGGCCACGACTCTCGACCGCGAGATCATGGCCCGCACCGCCGGTGTGACGGTCATGGCGTACCGCAACACCGCCGCCGGCGACGACGGCACCATCGCGCTGGCGTCACCGGCCCTGCAGGCCGGCGCGGAGGTCGGGCGCCCGGTTCGCATCGGCCAGGAGACGAACTACCTCGGCGACAGCCCGGTGGAGACCAAGCAGACGTTCCACGGCCGGACGCGCACCGCCATGGAGACACAGCTCGCCGAGGTCGAGGCGGCCTTCGGGGGCAGCCCCTGGTTCGCAGGCATCTCCATCCACGACGCCGCAGGGTATGCCGCCATGGCGCCCTGACGGCGCCCGTCCAGCGGCCGCCCGTCCAGCGGCCGCCCGTCCAGCGGCCGTCCGTTCAGCGGGCGCCCATCGCGCCGGTCCGGCTCAGCGCTCGAGGGTGCGCACCGCACGTGCCTGCTCCGCCCGGGCGGCCAGCTCCTCGTCCGGGGGGTAGACGACCTCCTCCAGCGAGAGCCCGTGCGGCGGCATGACCGCCACGGCAGGGTCACGCTGCGCGGCCGCCAGCACCTGTGCGGGCCAGGCGAGGGCCCGCCTCCCCTCGCCGACCGGCAGCACCGCCCCGACCAGCGAGCGCACCATCGAGTGGCAGAAGGCGTCCGCCACCACGGTCGCGGCCAGGGTCCCGTCGTCCAGTCGGCGCCAGGAGTACTCCAGCAGTGTGCGGACGGTGCTGGCCCCCTCCCGGCGCTTGCAGAACGCCGCGAAGTCGTGGAGTCCCAGGAGGGACCGCGCGGCGGCGTCGAGGGCCTCCACGTCCAACGGGTGCCGGCTCACGACGGTGTCGTGACGGCGCAGCGGGTCGAGGTGGGCCGGGTCGTCGCACAGCCGGTAGAGGTAGCGCCGCCGCAGCGCCGAGAACCGGGCGTCAAAGCCGTCCGGTGCGGCCGCGGCGCGACGCACGACGATGTCCTTCGGCAGGACGCCCCGCAGCCGGCTCACCGCGGCCTGGCCCGGGGCCCGGTCGGAGCGCCCGGGCAGCCGCCCCCAGGCCTCGGCGTCGACGTCGGCGTGCGCGACCTGGCCCCGGGCGTGCACACCGGCGTCGGTCCGGCCGGCCACGGTGAGTCGCACCGGCTCCGGCGCCCGCAGCACCGTGGTCAGGGCGGCCGACAGCTCTGCCTCGACGGTGCGCCGCGCGGGCTGGGCCGCCCACCCGGAGAAGTCCGTGCCGTCGTAGGCGAAGTCGAGCCGCACCCGCAGCACGTCACGGCGTGCTGCCCCGCCCGCACCCTCCTGGTCCACGCCGCAACCCTACGACCCGCCTGCACGACGCCCCCCACGGCATTCCTGTCGACGCGCGCCGCGGCATACCCGTGGGACACGGCGAAGGCCGCCCGCCCCGGATGGGGCGAGCGGCCTTCGTGAGCCTCGCGGAGCGCGCAGGTCAGGCCTTGTCGGCCGTCTCCTCGGTCGCCTCGGTGGTCTCGGGAGCCTCGGAAGCGGTCGCCTCGGTGGTCTCCTCCGCCGGCGCGGCCTCCTCGGCCTTCGCAGGCTTCTCCGCCTTCGCGGCGTCCTTGGCGGCGCGCTTGGTGGCGGCCTCGGCCTCCTTGACGGTGGCCTTCTTCGCGAGCGGCTCGCGGACGAGCTCGATCACGGCCATGGGGGCGTTGTCACCCTTGCGCGCACCGATCTTGGTGATGCGGGTGTAGCCACCCGGGCGCTCGGCCATGTCGGGCGCGATCTCGGTGAAGAGACGGTGCACGACACCCTTGTCACGGACGACGGTCATGACCCGGCGCCGGGCGTGCAGGTCACCGCGCTTGGCGAAGGTGATCAGACGCTCGGCGAGCGGGCGCAGCCGCTTGGCCTTGGCCTCGGTGGTGGTGATCGAGTCGTGCTCGAACAGCGAGGTGGCCAGGTTGGCCAGGATCAGCCGCTCGTGAGCCGGACCGCCGCCGAGACGGGGACCCTTGGTGGGGGTGGGCATGGTTGTGGTTCTCCTTGGATGGGGACCGAAAGGTCGGTCAGAGCTGCTCGTCCTCGGCGAACGACTGGTCGTCGTCGGCCGTCTCGTCGTAGTCCTCGCCGTAGGAGTCGGCGATGGCGCTCGGGTCGAACCCGGGCGGGCTGTCCTTGAGCGCCAGGCCCATGCCGACGAGCTTGGCCTTGACCTCGTCGATCGACTTCGCACCGAAGTTGCGGATGTCGAGCAGGTCGGCCTCACTGCGGCTCACGAGCTCACCCACGGTGTGGATGCCCTCGCGCTTGAGGCAGTTGTACGAGCGCACCGTGAGGTCGAGGTCCTCGATCGGCAGGGCCAGGTCGGCGGCCAGGGCGGCGTCGGTCGGCGACGGGCCCATGTCGATGCCCTCGGCCTCGACGTTGAGCTCACGGGCCAGGCCGAACAGCTCCACCAGGGTCTTGCCGGCGGAAGCCATCGCGTCACGGGGTGCCATCGAGTTCTTGGTCTCGACGTCGACGATGAGCTTGTCGAAGTCGGTGCGCTGCTCGACACGGGTCGCCTCGACCTTGTAGGTCACGGCCAGCACCGGGCTGTAGATGGAGTCGACCGGGATGCGGCCGATCTCCTGGTCGCCGGACTTGTTCTGGGTGGCCGAGACGTAGCCGCGACCGCGCTCGACGGTCAGCTCCATCTCGAGCTTGCCCTTGCCGTTGAGGGTGGCGATGTGCAGGTCGGGGTTGTGCACCTCGACGCCCGCGGGCGGGGCGATGTCGGCAGCGGTGACCGCGCCGGGGCCCTGCTTGCGCAGGTACATCACGACCGGCTCGTCGTGCTCCGAGGAGACGACCAGGCCCTTGATGTTGAGGATGATCTCGGTGACGTCCTCCTTGACCCCGGGGATCGTGGAGAACTCGTGCAGCACGCCG
>NZ_DATBMI010000043.1:0-13308 GCF_036554925.1 Pedococcus sp. | reverse complement strand
CATGGTCTATCCGGGCGAGGCCTTCGACCCGCTGGCGGTGCTGGAGACGGTGGAGGCAGAGCGCTGCACCGGCCTCTACGGCGTGCCCACCATGTTCATCGCCGAGCTCGGCCATCCGGCGTTCAAGCGCTTCGACCTCTCCACCCTGCGCACAGGCATCATGGCCGGCTCGCCCTGCCCGACCGAGGTGATGAAGCGGGTCAATGCCGAGATGCACATGTCCGAGGTGACGATCTGCTACGGCATGACCGAGACCAGCCCAGTCAGCTTCCAGACCGCGGCCGACGATCCGCTGGAGAAACGCGTCGGCTCGGTCGGCCGCATCCATCCCCATGTCGAGGTCAAGATCGTCGACTCGGACGGCCGGATCGTGCCGCCGGGCATCCCCGGCGAGCTGTGCACGCGCGGCTATTCGGTCATGCAGGGCTACTGGGGCGACGTCGAGAAGACCGCCGAGGCGATCGACGCCGGCCGCTGGATGCACACGGGCGACCTGGCCACCCTGGACGAGCAGGGCTACTGCAACATCGTCGGCCGGATCAAGGACATGGTCATTCGCGGCGGCGAAAACATCTACCCGCGGGAGATCGAGGAGTTCCTCTACACCCACCCCGACATCCTCGACGCCCAGGTGATCGGGGTCCCGGACCCCAAGTACGGCGAGGAGCTGTGCGCGTGGATCCGGATGCGGGACGGTGCCGAGCCGCTGACGGCGGAGAAGGTGCGGGAGTTCGCCACCGGCAAGCTGGCGCACTACAAGATCCCTCGCTACGTGCAGGTGGTCGACGAGTTCCCCATGACCGTGACCGGCAAGGTCCGCAAGGTGGAGATGCGCGAGAAGTCCGTGGCGGACCTCGGCCTCGCCGGCCAGGCCTGACGGCCGGAATGCCGGGGCGCAGCAACGCGTTGTGCCTGACAAGTTGAATGTTGAATCATCTAGGAGTCGAGATGCCTGCCGTGACCGTCCCCGACCTGACCGTGCTGCCACGCGTGCCGGCCCCGGCGCCGGGCGCCCAGCAGCGACCGGTGCGCTCGATCACCAACGCCCCCGGCGGGCTCGAGGGCGAGGGCTTCCCGGTCAAGCGCGCCTTTGCGGGGGTCGACCTGCGGGACCTCGACCCGTTCATCCACCTGGACGAGATGGGTGAGGTCGAGTACGCCCCCGGCGAGCCCAAGGGCACGCCCTGGCACCCGCACCGCGGCTTCGAGACCGTCACCTACATCATCGACGGCATCTTCGACCACCACGACTCCTTCGGCGGGGGCGGCACCATCACGAACGGCGACACCCAGTGGATGACCGCCGGAGCCGGCATCCTCCACATCGAGGCGCCGCCGGAGCACCTCGTGGTCAGCGGAGGCCTGTTCCACGGGTTCCAGCTGTGGGTCAACCTGCCGCGGGTCGACAAGCTCAAGCCGCCGGCCTACCAGGACCTGCGCTCCAGCGAGGTCAGGCTGCTGAGCTCCGCCGACGGTGGCTCGCTGCTGAGGGTCATCGCCGGCGAGGTCGGCGGGCAGGTCGGGCCGGGCTCGACGCACACCCCCATGGCGATGGTCCACGCGACGATCGCGCCGGGTGGCACCCTCGACCTGCCCTGGCGCCCGGACTTCAACGCACTCGTCTACGTCATGAGCGGCGACGGCTTCGTCGGGCCCGGCCAGGCACCTGTCGGCACGGGCCAGCTCGCGCTGCTCGGCCGGGGTGACGCCCTGCGGCTGTCCGCCGCCCCGACGCAGCAGGCACGGTATGCCGCCGGCCTCGACGTCGTGATCCTCGGTGGTCGGCCGATCCGGGAACCCGTGGCGTGGGCGGGGCCGTTCGTCATGAACACCAAGGCGGAGGTCATCCAGGCGTTCGAGGACTACCAGGCCGGACGGCTCGGGAAGCCGATGCCGCACGCCGGCCAGGGCGGGACGCTCGACGCCTGAGGCCACCGCCGACGGCGTGACGACGAGCGGAGCGACCCCCCGGGTCGACCGTCAGCTCGAATATCGATACGTTGTGTAGCGAAATGAGAGGAGTGGACCGCGTGAACCAGAACCCGACCCGCACCCGTGCGCGCGCCGTCGCTGTGAGGGCCGACCGCTACCCCCACGACTACCTGCACACCGACCGCCCGTACGAGCAGACCCAGAGCGACATCGGCGGCAGCCTCCTGCTGGGCGCTGTGGCCGTCGCGGTGCTCATGGCGCTCGTCGTCCTCGGTCTGGTCTGAGCCGGCCAGCCCTACAGGGCTTCGGAAAGGAAGTCGACGAGGAGCCGGGACACCTCCTCCGGGCGCTCGAGCGAGGGGAGGTGCCCCGCCCAGTCGAGCGTGACGAGCTCCGCAGCCGGGAGCTCCCTCGCCAGGTGGTCGGCGATCTGCTGGAACCACTGCAGGTCGTGCCCGCCCCGCACCACGAGGGCGGGCATCGTGAGCCGCTTCGGGTCCACGTCGGTTCCCTGCGGCTCGGGCGGCGGTGAGAGCGCCTCGGCGGTCCGGTCGAGCTCGAACGCCCGGGCCTGCATCTGCCGGACGAGGTCACGGGCGCCCTGCGAGGCCTCGGGGCCCAGCCAGGTCCGCACGTTCAGCTCGACCGCGGCCGGCAGGTCGCCCGCCTCGAGCAGGCGGTCCTCCTCGGCGCCGAAGGCCTCGACGTCCGGCGTCGGCGGCAGCCCGCGGTAGGCCGTGCACAGCAGGACCAGGGCGCTGAACCGGTCGGGTACCGCCGTCGCGGCCTCGAGGGCCACCCGGCCGCCGAACGAGGAACCGACGAGCGCCGCCCGCTCCACCCCCGCGTCGTCCAGCAGCGCCAGCACGTCCGCGGCGTGGCTGAACGGCCCGGGCTCGTGGGGGTGCTCCCCGAAGCCGCGCAGGTCGGGCGCCAGCACCCGGTAGGCGTCCTGCAGGGCGGCCACCTGCGCCTCCCACATGCGGTGGTCCGCCACCCCCGAGTGCAGCAGCAGCACCGTGGCGCGTTCGTCCGGCTCAGGGCGTGAGGTCATCCGCCGACCGTAGTCCCGCGGCCCCGCCCCCAGTCGCACCGGCCGCACCAGTCGCTCCAGCCGGTTCCTGGGGCAGCTCGCCCTCCTCCAGGACGGTGGTCTCGGCACCGGCCGGTGACGCGGCATACCTCTCGCTCAGCTGTCGGTAGTAGCGGCTGCTGAGCGCGAACGCGGTCAGCAGCAGGCCGAGCAGGGCGGTGAGGACGAACACGAGGGCGATGCCCCGCGACGGCCCGGTGCCGAACCAGTCGCCGATCAGCTCGGCCCCCAGGCCGTCGGTCATGAAGGGGATGAACGCGAACTGTGCCAGCGGGCTGATGAGGAAGGCGGTCAGGGGCGAGGCCGCCTGCTCGACGCTCTGCGCGAACCCGAACACCCGGCCCTGCCGCTCGTAGGGCACGACCTTCTGCAGCACGGTCTGCTCGGCTGCCTCGACGTAGGGCATCAGCACCATGTAGACGACCATCCCCGCGGTGAGCCAGACGATCGAGTCGCGCATCGGGAAGACCACCGTGGCGCCCCAGAGCGCGAGGTTGATGAGCAGGATCAGCCGCACCGGGTTGGGGCCGAGACCGGTGCGCGTGATGAGCAGCCCGCCGATGATGAGCACGCCGCTCAGGGCTCCCCAGATGAGTCCCCAGACCTGCACCGAGACCATGGAGAGGCCGTAGGCGTCCATCAGGGCCATGAAGACGCCGCCGAGGAAGTTGTTGATCGCCGAGAAGACGATGAGCGGGAACATGCCGGGTATGCCGCGCACGACGGCGACGGTGCCGCGCAGGTCGACGCGGTGGTCGCTGGCATCGGCAGCCCGCTCGCCCACGACCGCGGGGAGCCGCACGAACGGCAGGTGCACGAGGGCCACGCCGAGCACGACGATGGCCAGCACGAGGACCCCGAACATCCCGTTGGCTCCCACCAACAGTCCGCTGATGACGGAGGTCACGAGGAAGGACACGCCCGCGGTGGTGCCGACCATGCCGTTCGCCCGGTCGCGCTTCCGCTCGGGCACGAGGGCCGTGACCATCGTCGGGAGGGCGATGGTGCGCAGGTTGCCGGCGATCATGCCGGCCATGAGCAGCACGACGAGCACCCAGAGGCGCACGCTGGCCGGGTCGGTGAACTCCTCCCGTGGTGTGGCGAGGTAGAGCGCGAAGCCCGCCAGGTAGAGGACCAGCGACACCATCGCCGAGGCCTGCATGACGGCCTTCTTGGGGTGGTGGTCGACGATGCTGCCGAACCAGATCCCCGTGGCCATCATGCTGACGAGGAAGATGCCGGCGATCATGCCGGTCGCGAAGACCGACCTCGTCTCGAGGTACACGAAGAAGGTGATCGCGAACCACACCGTGAAGTTGATGACGGAGACCAGCAGCACGTTGACGAGCAGCTGGAGGAACGCCGGCATGAACGGGTCGCGCAGCCGCAGCCTGCTCTCGGCCGCGGTGTCCACGGGCTCGGACATGGTCGCCTCCTCGGGTCGGTCTCCGGGTAGACCGCGCCGCAGTCCCCACATCATCGCTCGCCGTGCCGACATCGGCCCCGGACCGGCGTTCCACCTGCTGGACGAGGGCGCGACGGCAGTCACAATGGCGCCCATACCGTGCCCGGAGGCTCTAGGTTGCTGACCACGCTGTGACATCCCTGCTGTGACATCGCATGACGGGAGCAACCGTGCGGATAGGTGTGCCGAAGGAGTCCAAGCCGGGCGAGACCCGGGTCGCTGCCACCCCCAAGACGGTGGGGCAGCTGATCGGACTCGGCTACGACGTGGTCGTCGAGACGGGCGCCGGCACGCGCTCGAACTTCAGCGACGCCGCCTTCGAGCAGGCGGGCGCGGTGGTCGCGGAGGCGGGGGCCGTCTGGGGCGCGGACGTCGTCCTCAAGGTCAACGCACCCAGTGACGAGGAGGTCGCGCGGCTGCGCCCGGGCGCGGTCCTCGCCAGCCTGGTCAGCCCGGCGCTCAACCCCGCGCTGGTCGAACGACTCACCGCCCAAGGTGTCACGGCGCTGGCCGTCGATGCCGTCCCGCGCATCTCGCGGGCCCAGTCGCTCGACGTGCTCAGCTCGATGGCCAACATCGGCGGCTACCGCGCGGTGGTCGAGGCGGCCCACGAGTTCGGCAGCCTCTTCACCGGGCAGGTCACAGCGGCCGGCAAGGTCCCCCCGGCCAAGGTCCTGGTCGTCGGCGCCGGTGTCGCGGGGCTCGCGGCGATCGGCACGGCCAGCAGCCTGGGCGCCATCGTCCGGGCGTTCGACGCCCGCCCCGAGGTGGGTGAGCAGGTCGAGTCGATGGGTGCGGAGTTCCTGAGGGTCGAGGGCCTCGAGCAGGAGGGGCCGAGCGCCACCGGCTACGCCAAGGAGATGGGGGAGGACTTCAACCGCCGGGCCGCCGAGCTCTACGCGGAGCAGGCGAAGGACGTCGACATCATCATCACCACCGCCCTCATCCCCGGAAGGCCGGCACCGCGGCTGATCACCGGCGACATGGTGGCGTCGATGAAGCCCGGCTCCGTCATCGTCGACATGGCCGCGTCCAACGGCGGGAACGTCGAGGGCTCGGTCGCGGACGAGCTCGTCCTCACCGACAACCAGGTGCGGATCATCGGCTACACCGACCTGCCCGGCCGGCTGCCCACGCAGGCCTCGCAGCTCTTCGGCACCAACCTGGTCAACCTGATGAAGCTGCTGACGCCCGGGAAGGACGGTCAGGCCGTCCTCGACCTCGACGACGTGGTCATCCGGGGCATGACCGTGTGCCGCGGCGGCGAGACCCTGTGGCCGCCGCCGCCCGTGCAGGTCAGCGCCGCACCCGCGGCGGTGGCCGAGCAGCCCGCCGGGCCGGCGGAGCCGCCACCGCCGCCAAGGCCGCCGGACCCGCGGCGCAGGTACGCGGCGATGGGGCTGGCAGCCGTGCTCTTCGCGCTGGTGGCGGTCTCGTCGCCTGCCGCCTTCCTGGGGCACTTCACCGTGTTCGCGCTCGCCGTGATCGTCGGGTTCTACGTCATCTCGAACGTCGCCCACGCGCTGCACACGCCGCTGATGTCCGAGACCAACGCCATCTCCGGGATCATCCTGGTCGGCGCGCTGCTGCAGATCGGGAGCGAGGACCCGCTCGTGCGCACCCTCGCCTTCGTCGCGACGGTGATCGCCAGCGTCAACATCTTCGGCGGGTTCGCGGTGACGGGCCGCATGCTCCAGATGTTCCGGAAGGACTGACGCGCATGTCAGAGGCCATGACCACGAACGCCGTCCAGGCGGCATACATCGTCTCCGCCGTGCTCTTCGTCCTCTCCCTCCACGGTCTGTCGAAGCACGAGAAGGCCAAGGAGGGCAACGCCTTCGGCGTCGCCGGCATGGTGATCGCCCTCGCGGCGACCATCTGGCTCGCCGCCGACCAGGCTGCCAACGCCCCCGTGACCCTGCTGCTCATCGCGGTGGCGATGGCCATCGGGGCCGCCATCGGACTGTGGCGGGCACGCGTCGTCGAGATGACGCAGATGCCCGAGCTCGTGGCCATCCTGCACAGCTTCGTGGGTCTGGCGGCAGTGCTCGTCGGGTTCAACTCCTTCTTCACCGAGGAGGGGCTCGAGGGCTCGCTCGCGACCATCCACAGCGTCGAGGTCTTCCTCGGGGTCTTCATCGGCGCGGTGACCTTCACCGGCTCGGTGGTGGCGTTCCTCAAGCTCAGCGCCAGGATCAGGTCCTCGCCGCTCATGCTCCCGGCGCGGCACCTGCTGAACCTCGTGGCGCTGGTGGTCTCCGGCGGGCTGCTGGGGTGGTTCGTGGCGTCGCACTCGGTGGTGCCGCTGCTGGTGATGACGGTGATCGCGCTGGCCTTCGGGTGGCACCTGGTGGCCTCGATCGGCGGCGGCGACATGCCGGTCGTGGTGTCGATGCTCAACAGCTACTCCGGCTGGGCCGCGGCGGCGGCCGGCTTCATGCTCGGCAACGACCTGCTCATCGTCACCGGCGCGCTCGTCGGCTCCTCCGGTGCGATCCTGAGCTACATCATGTGCCGGGCGATGAACCGCTCGTTCGTCTCGGTCATCGCCGGTGGCTTCGGCCAGGAGGTCTCGGTCGGGGAGGCCAAGGACTACGGCGAGCACCGTGAGGTGGCCGCCATCGACGTCGCGGACATGCTGCGCGACGCCTCCTCGGTCGTCATCACGCCCGGCTACGGCATGGCCGTGGCGCAGGCGCAGTACCCCGTCGCCGAGCTGACGTCGCAGCTGCGCAAGAAGGGCGTCAACGTGCGGTTCGGGATCCACCCGGTCGCGGGCCGGCTGCCCGGTCACATGAACGTGCTGCTCGCCGAGGCCAAGGTGCCCTACGACATCGTCCTCGAGATGGACGAGATCAACGAGGACTTCCCTGACACCGACGTCGTGCTGGTCATCGGGGCCAACGACACGGTCAACCCCAGCGCGGCCGAGGAGCCGAGCAGCCCGATCGCGGGCATGCCGGTGCTCGAGGTGTGGAAGGCGCGCAACGTCGTGGTGTTCAAGCGCTCGATGGCGACCGGCTACGCGGGGGTGCAGAACCCACTGTTCTTCCGCGACAACAGCCAGATGCTCTTCGGCGACGCCAAGGAGCGGGTCGAGGACATCATCAAGGCCCTCTAGGCCAGCGCGCCCCCAGTGCGTGCCGGTCAGTGCAGTGCGCCCCCGTCAGGGCAGGGGGTGCCCGGGGTCGGCGACCACGTCGAGCTCGTTGCCCTCGGGGTCGGCCATCACCTGCCACCACACGCCGATCTCGTCGACGAGGTCGACCACGGGGTCGCCGAGCAGCCGCCCCCCGAGTGACTCGAGCTCGGCGACCAGGTCGGGCACACCGCGCTCCAGCGGCGGGTGGATGTCGAGGTGGCTGCGGTTCTTCCCCGCCTTGGGCTCGGGCACACGCTGGAGGATGAAGACCGGGCCGGGCGGCTCGCCCTCGCGCGGCACCAGGACTTCGTAGTCCTCGAGGGAGGTGGCCGGCTCATAGCCGAGGGCGGCGGACCAGAAGGGCACGAGGGCCTTCGGGTCGAGGCAGTCGAGGACGACGGAGACTCTCATGGGCCCACCGTCGCAGAGAGCCACCGGCGCCGCGCGGAACCTCGGGTTCCACGCCCTCCACGAGCCGCCCCGAAAGCCCCCCCGCAGGCACCGGTCCCGACGTCGAGCCCGGGTCCTGGAGGCGCCCGTCCGGGCGCTGGGACTGGCGGTGGTGCGACCCGGTCCGGGGGCGTAGCGTGCGAATCATGCTGGTGTGGCAGGGGTGCGCCAGGCATTCGGGTGAGTGCATGGGGGAGCACCACACGGGCACGGGTCACTGGACATGCCAGGACAACCCATGACACAGACACCCCCGGGTGACCCGTCTCGGCAGCCACGCGTCCGGCGCCCGGGGCCAGCCCCCTCGGAACGGACGTGGCTGGAGGCGACGTGGTCGTCGCGAGCCGCGATGGGCTCGCACGGCGAGGTCACCGCCTACGCCCAGCGCGGCGTCTGGCTCATCGAGGTCGAGGGTGACTTCGGGACCCTGGTGCAGGACGTCGACCTCGCGATCCAGATGGCTCTCGCAGAATGCCCCAAGGGCGTGGTCTGCAGCCTCATGCACCCGCCGTCGGGCCGGGACGCAGACCGGCTGCTGGACAGCCTGGCCTCGGCAGGGCGCCACGTCCGCCGGTGGCCGGGGACGCCGATCGTGGTCGTCTGCCAGGACCCTGGGACCCTGGACGCCCTCGACGCCCGTCCCGACGGGCAGTACCTCGGGCGCTCCCCGTCCCTGCTCAGGGCCTGGGCCCGCATCAGCGCCCAGGACCAGGGACGGACCGCCCACCAGCGCCTGCGCCCCGACGCCCTCACCTCCCGCACGGCGCGCCGGTTCCTCGCCCGCGCCTGCACCGAGTGGGGCCTGGACCACCTGGCGTCCTCAGCGTCCATCATCGTCAGCGAGCTGGTCACCAATGCCGTGCAGTACGCCGGCGGCCACGTCGACCTCTTCCTGGCCGAGCACGCGGGATGCCTGCGGATCGCGGTCCGGGACCGTGACAGCGCCTCGCCGGTCACCCCGGTGATCGACCCGGAGAGCCTGAAGGGCCGGGGGCTGCGCATCGTCGAGACGTTGTCCCAGTCCTCCGGGGCGCTGCCCGCCGCCGGGGGAGGGAAGCTCGTCTGGGCCGTCCTGGGTGCCGAGCCGCGCTGACCCTCCCGTCCCGGCGGCCTGCGCCCGCCCAGGACCTCGAGGTCAGGTGCTGGTCATGCTGGGGACCTCGCCCTCCTTGGCGCGGCCGCTGAGCCGGCTGTTGCGGTGACCGTAGAAGAAGTACAGGACGAAGCCGATCGCCATCCAGACGATGAACCGCAGCCACGTCTCGACGCTGAGGTTCAGCATCAGGTAGAAGCAGACCAGCGCCGAGACGATCGGCAGCACCGGCACGAACGGCACCTTGAAGGCTCGCTGGAGGTCCGGGCGCCTGCGCCGCAGGATGATCACCGCGACCGAGACGAGCGTGAAGGCCGCGAGGGTGCCGATGTTGACCATCTCCTCGAGCTTGCCGATGGGGGTCAGCGAGGCCACCAGGGCGATGAACAGCCCGAGGGAGATGGTGATGCGCAGCGGTGTGCCCGTGCCGACGTTGGTCTTGCCGAGCACCGGGGGGAGCAGCCAGTCGCGGCTCATCGCGAAGACCACCCGGGTGGCGCCGATCAGCAGCGTCATGATGACGGTGGTCAGGCCGGCGACGGCACCGGCGGCGATCAGGGTGGCGTAGCCCCCCTTCCCGACCGACTCGAACGCCGAGGCGAGCGCGGCCTTGGGGTCGATCTGGTCGTAGGGGACCATCCCGGTGATGACGGCGGCGACGGCCATGTACAGGACGGTGCAGATGACGAGCGAGGCGATGATCCCGATCGGCAGGTCGCGCTGGGGGTTCTTGGCCTCCTCGGCGGTCGTCGCCACCACGTCGAACCCGATGTAGGCGAAGAACACGATCGAGGCGCCGGTGACGATGCCCAGGATCCCGAAGGTCACCGGCTCGATGCCGAACAGCACCTGGATCAGCGGCGCGGTCAGGCCCTCCTCGGCCTTGGTGGGCTGCGACGGCGGGATGAACGGGGTGTAGTTCGACGCCTTGACGAAGCCGAGCCCGGCGACGATGACGAACAGCACGATGAACACCTTGACCGCCACGAGCACGAGGTTGACCCGCATCGACTCCTTGATGCCGAGCGACACGATGAGCGTGATGGTGGCGACGAGGAGGAAGGCGAGCAGGTCGAAGTGGGAGCCGGAGGCCAACGCGTCCGGCCAGTCGAAGCCCAGCTGGCCGAGGAAGAGGTCGGCGTACTGCGACCAGCCCTGTGCCACGACGCTCGCGCCGAGCATGAGCTCGAGGAGGAGGTCCCAGCCGATGATCCAGGCGACCAGCTCGCCGAGCGCGGCGTAGGAGAACGTGTACGCCGAGCCCGACACCGGAACGGTCGAGGCGAACTCCGCGTAGCAGAGCGCGGCGAGGCCGCAGCACACCGCGCCGATGACGAAGGAGATGATGATCGAGGGCCCGGCGTACTCCTGGGCCGCGCGCCCGGTGACCGTGAAGATGCCCGCGCCGATGATGACGCCGACGCCGAAGACGGTGAGGTCGAGGGCGGAGAGACGCTTCTTGAGCTGGTACTCGGGCTCGTCGGTCTCGCGGATGGACTGCTCGATCGACTTCGTGCGCATGATGCTCACAGCGGGCCACCCTCCGGCGGAACAGTGCGGTCGCCCCCCGGGAGCGACCCGGACGGGCCCACGCTAGCCGCCCGGGAGCGACCTGCCCACCCGAGTCTCAGCCGAGGCGGTGGCGACCTCTCACCGGGCGACGCCTCACCGGCGACGTCTCACCGACGTCTCACGGACGTCTCACCGGCGGCGGTCGCCGCGGTCGCCGCGGTCGTCCCGTGGCGGCAGGTACGTGATGGGCCCGGTGTCGGCGTCGCGGTCGCCGCGCTCGAGGTCCGGGCTGCGGTAGAGCGAACCACCCGACTCGTGCCCGCCCGTCGGCGGGCGCACCGGGATGGCGGTGGAGCTGTCCCCGGCATACCGCGGGTCGTCCCAGCCGGAGTACGGCCCCGGCAGCTCGGCCCGGTCGTCGCCGACCGGCCCGCGGTCGGTGCGGTCGCGGTCGGTGCGGTCGCGGCGGTCGCGGTCGAAGACCCGGAAGATCTCGGCGCAGATCGCGCGGTAGTGGTGGTCCGGCTGGGGGACGAAGTTGACCTCGCGGAGGGCCTGGTCCTGGCCTGCGCTCTCCATGATGAAGCGGCCGTAGCCGAGCGCCCGCCCGGGGACGGAGCGGGAGTACGACATGTCGGTGACCTTGGACAACGGCATCATGGACACCCTCCGGGTGATGAACCCGTAGAAGAGCAGCAGCCGCTTGTCGGTGGCGACGAACCAGTCATGGCGCCACTCGGCCAGCAGGTATGCCGCCCGGCCGAGGACCACGAACCACGCCCACCACAGCACCGTGCTGACCAGCCCCAGGGCCGGGTCGATGGTGGCGTCGACCCAGAGCGCGAGGGCGCCGCCGGCGACCGCGCTGGCCACGGGTTCGGCGACCTTGGCCCAGTGCTGGTGGACGGCCGTGACCAGGCGCTCCCCGTCGAGCAGGTAGCGGTCGAGCTCCCTGTGGCTCCCCGACGAGACCGGCGCCATACCGGGCTACCTGCCGAGCAGCGCGTCGAAGAACTGCCCGATGCTCTTGACGCCGTCGACGAGGATCTCCCCCGAAGTCCTGACGATGTCGGCGGCGCGGTCGGGTGAGGTGAAGATCGCGTAGACGGCGAACGCGACGAGGACCCACAGCAGGATCTTCTTCACGCGCGGCATGTCTTCTCCTTGATCAGTTGCGGTCGGGGGGAGGTGTCCGGTCGGGAGGCGGTCAGCGCGTGGCCAAACCATGAGCGTGGCGCATGGCGGCGGCGCAGTCCGGGAGGCGCGCCGCTGGGAGGTGGGGTCAGACGAGGCCGTACAGGCGGTCGCCGGCATCGCCGAGGCCAGGGACGATGTAGCCGTTCTCGTTGAGCCGCTCGTCGACGGCTCCGGTCACCAGGTTGATCGGGACGTCGAGGTCGGCGACCTCCTCCTCGAGGTGCTTGATGCCCTCGGGGGCGGCGAGCAGCGTGACCGCGGTGATGTCGTCGGCGCCGCGCTCGACGAGGTAGCGGATCGTCATCGCCAGGGTGCCGCCGGTGGCGAGCATGGGGTCGAGGACGTAGCACTGGCGGCCGGAAAGGTCGTCGGGCAGGCGGTTCGCGTAGGTGATCGCCTCGAGGGTCTCCTCGTTGCGCTGCATGCCCAGGAAGCCGACCTCGGCGCTCGGCAGCAGCCGGACCATCCCCTCGAGCATGCCGAGGCCGGCGCGCAGGATCGGCACGACCAGCGGCTTCGGCGTCGACAGCTTGATGCCGGTCGTCGGGGCGACGGGCGTCTCGATGTCGAACGGCTCGGTCCGCACGTCGCGGGTGGCCTCGTAGGCCAGCAGCGTCACGAGCTCCTCGGCGAGGCGCCGGAAGGTGGGGCTGTCGGTCCGCTTGTCGCGCAGGTAGGTCAGCTTGTGAGCGATGAGCGGGTGGTCGGCAACGTGGACGCGCATAGGCGAAACTTAGCGCGTGAGCCACCAGCGCGGTCCAGCGGCCGATCCCCGGTATGCCGCGTGGATGGGCCGCGCGCTCGACCTCGCCGCCGCGGCGGCGGCCGCCGGGGACGTGCCCGTGGGTGCCGTGGTCGTCTCGCCCGCCGGCCAGGTCATCGGCGAGGGCTGCAACGTGCGCGAGGTCGACGGCGACCCCACCGCCCACGCGGAGGTGGTCGCGCTGCGGGCGGCCGCACGGCATACGGGGGAGTGGCGCCTCGAGGACTGCACCCTCGTCGTCACGCTGGAGCCGTGTCCGATGTGTGCCGGCGCCCTGGTGCTCTCGCGCATCTCGACGCTGGTCATCGGAGCGTGGGACCCGAAGCTCGGCGCCTGCGGGTCGGTGTGGGACATCGTGCGGGACCGGCGGGCCAACCACCGCGTCGAGGTCATCAGCGGCGTCCGGGAGGCCGAGTGCTCCCAGGTCCTGCTCGACTTCTTCGCCCCGCACCGCGGCTGACTCCGGGAGGAATGGCTCGGGCTCACCCGATTTCTGTGCGGGTCGGGCGCTCGGGTACATTGCTCGGCGGTGGCGTGTCCGAGCGGCCTAAGGAGCACGCCTCGAAAGCGTGTGAGGTTAATAGCCTCCGCGGGTTCAAATCCCGCCGCCACCGCCAAGAAATCCCTCCCGGTTCGCCGTGAGGGATTTTCTGTTTCTGCG
>NZ_DATBMI010000041.1:0-8273 GCF_036554925.1 Pedococcus sp. | reverse complement strand
ACATGCGGGCCTCGCCCTACGACCTCACCGAGCTGGGCTACGAACCGGTGCGCATCGAGACACCCGAGGGCAAGGCGCAGTATGCCGCCGCTCAGCGTGGCTTCGCGGCGCGCGGCCAGGCCCTGCGCCAGCGGTTGCTGGCGGCCATCGACGCGCTGCGCCCGGCCGCCGACGCCGAGGTCAGCGCACCGGCACCCCGGCCCTGACCAGGCCGTACGTCACGCCCTCGACGAGCGCGTGCCAGGAGGCCTCGACGATGTTGCCCGCGACGCCGATCGTCTCCCACGAGGTCTGCCCGTCGGAGGTCTCGATGAGCACGCGGGTCACGGCGTCGGTGCCGTGGGCGGCGTCGAGGATGCGCACCCGGAAGTCGATGAGCTCGAGCTTGTCGAGCTCGGGGTAGGCCGGTGAGAGCGCCTGGCGCAGGGCGTGGTCCAGCGCGTTCACGGGGCCGTTGCCCTCGCCGGTGGCCACCACGCGCTCACCGCCGGCGAGCACCTTGACGGTGGCCTCCGAGAGGGCGCTCTCGTCTGCCCGCGCGTCGGTGATGACCCGCCACGACTCGACGTCGAAGTAGTCGTGCACGGCATCGCCCTCGACCTCGCGTCGGAGCAGCAGCTCGAACGAGGCGTCGGCGGCGTCGAACGTGTAGCCGCGCAGCTCGAGGTCCTTGACCTTGGCGAGGACTCGGGTGAGCAGCTCGTGGTCGCCGGCGAGGTCGAAGCCGAGCTCGCGCCCCTTGAGCTCGATGCTCGCGCGCCCGGCCATGTCGGAGACGAGCATCCGCATGTCGTTGCCGACGAGGGTCGGGTCGGTGTGCTGGTAGAGGTCCGGGTCGACCTTGATGGCGCTGGCGTGCAGGCCGGCCTTGTGCGCGAACGCGCTGGCCCCGACATAGGGCTGGCGGCTGTACGGGGGCACGTTGGTGATCTCGCTGATGGCGTGGGCGATGCGCGTCGCCTCGCGCAGCCGCGGCTCCTCCAGCAGCGGCATCCCCCGCTTGATCTGCAGGTTGCTCACCACGGTGAGCAGGTCGGCGTTGCCGGTGCGCTCGCCGTAGCCGTTGATGGTGCCCTGCACATGCGTCGCACCCGCCTCGACCGCGGCCATCGAGTTCGCGACGGCGCACCCGGTGTCGTTGTGGCAGTGGATGCCGAGCCGCGCCGAGGTCGCGTCGATGACGTCGGCGACGACCTCGCCGACCTGGTCGGGGAGCATCCCGCCGTTGGTGTCGCAGAGCGCCACGACCTCCGCGCCGGCCTCCACCGCCGCCCGCACCGCCTCGAGCGCGTAGGCGCGGTCCGCGGCATACCCGTCGAAGAAGTGCTCGGCGTCGAGGAAGACGCGCCGCCCTTCCGACCTGAGGAAGGAGACGGTGTCCCGGATCATCTCGAGGTTCTCGGCCAGGCTGGTGCGCAACGCCCGCTCGACGTGCCCGGCATGCGACTTCGCAACCAGCGTCACGACGTCGGCACCGGAGTCGACGAGGGCGCGGACCAGCGGGTCGTCGGGCGCGTTGCCTCCGGCCCGCCTGGTCGCGCCGAACGCCGCGAGGGTGGCGTTGCGCAGCTGCAGCTCCTGCTGGGCCCGGGCGAAGAACTCCGTGTCCTTGGGGTTCGCCCCGGGCCAGCCTCCCTCGATGAAGCCGACACCGAGCTCGTCGAGGTGCGCGGCAATGGCCAGCTTGTCGGACACGGAGAGGTTGAGCCCCTCCTGCTGCGCACCATCGCGCAGAGTGGTGTCGTAGACGTGCAGGGTGCTCATCGGTCCTCAGCTCGGGTTCGGTCTCGTGTGTCGCTGCCAGTCGTCCTGGTGGTCATTCTCCCGCGTCGGCCGCTGCGGGCGAGGGGTGGACCCTGGCAGCGACTGCTTCATGCAAAGCAAAAGACCCCCCGGGTGTGGGAGGTCTGCGCGACGAGGGAGCTCTCGTCGCGCTAGTCGATAATCACCATGGCGGTAGCCATGTGCCAGGTCGTCACGCGATGAGACTCGCACAGCGGATCCGGGATCTGAACACCCCGTCCGGCATGTGGTCAGCCCGACCCCCTGTGCCGTATGCCGCCCGCGTCGGTTGGAGGGTCCGCTCCAAGGTTCGCCCAACCTTTCGTTCCGGGGCGACGGTTCGCCAAGGAAGGAAAGGTTGGGCGAACCTTGCAGCCGCGGGTCACCGGACGGCGGGTCACCGGCCACGCGCCGCCCGAGCAGTTGCCTCCCGCACCAGCCGAGCAAGGTGGTTGGGGCGGTCGAGGTCGGCCCACGTCAGCCGGACGACCTCGTAGCCGGCCGCCCGCAGGCGGTCCTCCCGTCGCTTCTCTGCCGCCAGTGCCCCGCGGCCCTGTGCCCCCTCGTACTTCATGAGCCCGTCAAACTCGACCACCACCCGCTCGCCGACCAGGAAGTCGACTCGGCCGACGAAGCCGGCGGTGTCGCTGATGCGCACCTGGGAGCGCACCGAGAAGCCCAGGCCGGTGAGGACCAGCCGGGTCAGTGACTCCCCCGGCGACTCCGCGTGCGCATCGGCGAGGCCCAATGCCTGTGTGACTCGGCCCTGCGCTCTCGGCCCCAGCTCGAGCCGGGCTGCTGCCTCCTCGACGCCCTCGGCCGTGACCCACGTGCTGTGGAGTGCTGCATCGAGGGCAGCGACGCCGGCCTTGACGCCGGAGCTCGCCGCCACCTGTGCGAGGGCGGTCTCCGTGGTGATGGACCTGGCCCCTTTGAGCACCAGCGGCTTCTCGTCCGGAGGCAGCGGGTGGGTGACGACACCTCCACGCCGGTGTGACGCCTTCACCCGCGCGCACACGTCGAACCGGGTGAGGTCACATGCGACCAGCGGCAGGTCGGCCAGGGCGAGCGCGGCATGGTGCGACGCCCACGTCGCACCCGGCCTCGACAGCAGCACCGCACGGGTGCGCAAGGCGTAGTCGGACTCGGGCTTCAGCCCCTGGAGACTCTCCGCCAGGACGAAGGCACCGCGCCGGACGCGGACGACCTCGCCCTGTCGCACCAGGCCGTGGATGTCGAGGTCGGTCACACCGAGTGCCCGGGCCTGCTGCGCCCCGAATGCACCGTGCTGCGCGTGGGCGAGGTCGAGGAGCGCGGGTTCGATGGAGCTCATCTCGCCACACTCGCGCCACACGCCACCGTGACGCTGGGGCCGCGAGCCCGCGTGTGGATGACGGGTCCGTGCGCCCTTGTCCTGTGGAAGGTTCGCCCAACCTTTGGATCGTGGCCGAAGGTTCGGCCCGGATCCAAAGGTTGGGCGAACCTTTCGTGGGGGAGCTGGGTCAGACGAGGCGGGCCATCCAGCCATGGGTGTCCCGCGCCCGGCCGTACTGGATGTCGAGCAGGGCGGAGCGGATCCGCGACGTCACGGCACCGACCTCGCCACCGTGGATGAGGGCGTGGCCGCCGTCCCAGGCGAGGCGACCGACCGGAGTGACCACCGCGGCGGTGCCACAGGCGAAGACCTCGGAGATCTCGCCCGTCTCGAGGCCGGTGCGCCACTCGTCGATCGAGATGCGACGCTCCGTGACGTCGTGGCCCAGCTCCTTGGCCAGGTCGACGATGGAGTCCCGGGTGATTCCCTCGAGGATGGTCCCCGTCAGCTCGGGCGTGACGATGCTGCCGTCCTGGAGGACGAAGAACAGGTTCATGCCGCCCAGCTCCTCGACCCACCGGTGCTCGAGGCCGTCGAGGAAGACGACCTGGTCGCAGCCGTGCTCCGAGGCCTCGACCTGCGCCGCCAGGCTCGCGGCGTAGTTGCCGCCGCACTTGGCCGCACCGGTCCCCCCGGGCGCCGCCCGGACGTACTCGCCCGACACCCAGATGCTGACCGGCTTGAGGCCGCCGCTGAAGTACGGGCCCGCGGGCGAGGCGATGACGCAGTAGGTGACCTCGGCCGCCGGGCGCACCCCGAGGAAGGCCTCGGAGGCGAACATGAAGGGCCGCAGGTAGAGGCTGGCCTCACCGTGCTCGCTGGACGGCACCCAGGCCTGGTCGACCTCGACGAGCGCCTTGAGCGACTGCAGGAAGGCCGCCGGCGGCAGCTCGGGCAGGGCCAGGCGGCGGGCGCTGCGTGCGAACCGGGCGGCGTTCTGGTCCGGCCGGAAGGTCCAGATCGACCCGTCGGCGTGCCGGTAGGCCTTCATGCCCTCGAAGATCTCCTGCGCGTAGTGCAGGACGGCTGCGGACGGGTCGAGCGTGAGCGGACCGTAGGCGGTGACCCGGGCGTCGTGCCAGCCCCGGTCCCGGGTCCACGTGACCCGCACCATGTGGTCGGTGAAGGTCTTGCCGAAGCCGGGATCGGCCAGCACCGCGTCGCGCCGCGCGTCGGGCATGGGGTCAGGCCGGCGCTCGACGGTGAAGTCGAGGGCGCGCTCGGTCTGGGCCGGGGCCTCGGTCATGGGTACCTCCAAACGTCGGGCGACTCAGCGTCGAATCTCTCCTGCAGGCTACCGCTGCCGCCGGTGCCACCGGGTCGGGGTATGAGCGCGCGCCACTGCGCCCGCAGATACCCCGACACGACGGAGTGAGGTGGTGGGGGATCGTCGGCCACTACAGGCGGGCGGCGATGGCGTCGCCGACCTCGGCCGTGGAGCGTACGGCTCCTCCGCGCTCGGCGAGGTCCGCGGCCACGGCGCGCTCCACCCGGGCGGCATCCTCGTGGCGGCCGAGGTGCTCGAGCAGCATCGACACCGACAGGATCGTCGCGGTGGGGTCGGCCTTGCCCTGCCCGGCGATGTCCGGCGCTGAGCCGTGCACTGGCTCGAACATGCTCGGCGACGTGCGCTCGGGGTTGATGTTCCCGCTCGCGGCGAGGCCGATGCCCCCGGCGATGGCGGCGGCGATGTCGGTGATGATGTCGCCGAAGAGGTTGTCGGTGACGATGACGTCGAACCGCCCGGGGTCGGTGGCGAGGAAGATCGTGGCGGCGTCGACGTGCTGGTAGGCCGTCTCCACGTCGGGGAACTCCTGGCCGACCTCCTCGACGGTGCGGCGCCAGAGGTGGCCGGCGTGGGTCAGCACGTTGTGCTTGTGCACGAGCGTGAGGTGCCGGCGCGGACGCGCCTGCGCCCGGGCGAAGGCGTCACGCACGACGCGCTCGACGCCGAAACGGGTGTTCACGCTGACCTCGGTCGCGATCTCCTGGGGCGTGCCGGCCCGCAGGGAGCCGCCGTTGCCGACGTAGGGGCCCTCGGTGCCCTCGCGGACGACGACGAAGTCGATGCCGTCCGGGGCCACGCGGTCGACCGCCAGCGGGCTGGCCACCCCGGGGTAGAGCCGCGCGGGCCGCAGGTTCACGTAGTGGTCGAGGGCGAACCGCAGCGGGAGCAGCACGCCTCGCTCGAGGACGCCGCTCGGCACGCTCGGGTCGCCGATGGCCCCGAGCAGGATCGCGTCGTGGGCGCGCAGCTCCTCGAGCACGGAGTCCGGCAGGGTCTCACCGGTGGCGTGCCAGCGGCGAGCGCCGAGGTCGTACTCCGTGGTGTGGACCTTGGGGCCGCTCTCCCCCGTCGCCGCGCCGAGGACCTTCAGACCCTCCGCCACGACCTCGGGGCCGATCCCGTCGCCGCCGATGACGGCGATGTCGAGGGTGTCTGCAGCGGAGTCGTCGGCCATGGAGCCACCCTACGGACGGTCTTGCCATCTGATACCTGCGTCTCACATGACGAACGGCCCGCCGGCGCGGTGCCGGGGGCCGTTCGTCGTGGTGCGCCTGGCGGCGCGGAGGGTCTCAGTCGTCCGTGTGGCCCTGCTCGCGCAGATCCATGGACTCCTGCAGTGCCTGACGTGCCTTGCGAGCCTCTTCGCTCATGAGTATCAGTCCTTTGCGATTCCCCTGTGTCCCAACAGGAGACGAGTGGTGGAGGGAGTTGCGGGGGCGTCGCCCGGGTCCGGGGCGCCCTGCCAGCCGTGCACGCGGGATCTCCGCGGCGAGGGGGCTGGCTACCGGAACTCGCCGCGGCGGATAAGAATTACGACCTGCCGCGCCATGCGTTCGAGGTTACGTGGACGTCCAAGCATCCGAAACCCGTTTCCCACACCCTGAGACGCTGTGGCCGGATGCCGGGCGCCCGCGGCGCTCCCCCACAGACAGCCGTATGCCGCGTGCGCTCGGCGCGCACGCGGCATACGGGGGGATGTGTCCGGGTCAGTCCTCGAGGTCGACGACCTTCACCTCGGCCTCGATCTCGGCGGCGATCGCCGCCACCACGTCGCCGGGGATCTCGCTGTCGACGGTGAGGGCCACCAGGGCGCGCCCGCCGCGGGCGTCGCGCGCCACCTGCATGCCGCCGATGTTGACGTCGGCCTCGCCGAGCAGCCGGCCGACGGCGCCCACGATGCCGGGGCGGTCGGTGTAGGTGAAGAAGGCCATGTGCTCCGAGATCGGCACCTCGAGGTCGAAGCCGTTCAGCCCGACGACCTTCTCGACCATGCGCGGGCCGGTCAGCGTGCCGGAGACACTCACCGTGGTGCCGTCGGCGAGCGTGCCGCGCAGCGTGGTGACGTTGCGGAAGTCCTGCGACGTCGGGTCGGTCAGCAGCCGGGCCTCGACGCCGCGCTGCTCCGCGAGCAGCGGCGCGTTGACGTAGGTGACGGGGTCCTCGGTGAGGTCCGTGAAGAGCCCCTTGAGGGCCGAGAGCTTCCAGACGCTCACGTCGTGCTCGGTGATCTCGCCGTGGACGTCGACGTCGAGCTGCACGGGCACGGCACCGGCCACCGCGGTGAAGATGCGGCCGAGCTTCTCGACGAGCGCGATGCCCGGCCGGACCTCCTCGGCGATGGCGCCGCCGGAGACGTTGACGGCGTCGGGCACGAGGTCGCCGCCGAGCGCGAGTCGCACGGACTTGGCGACCGCGACGCCGGCCTTCTCCTGGGCCTCCTCGGTGGAGGCGCCGAGGTGCGGGGTGACGACCACGGACTCGTGCTCGAAGAGGGGGCTCTCGGTGGTCGGCTCCTTGGCGAAGACGTCGATGCCGGCGCCGGCCACCCGGCCCTCGCGCAGCGCCTCGGCGAGGGCCTCCTCGTCGACGATGCCACCGCGGGCGGCGTTGATGATGCGCACCGTCGGCTTGACCTTGGCCAGGGCCTCCTTGCCGATCAGGCCCACCGTCTCCGGGGTCTTGGGCAGGTGCACGCTGATGAAGTCACTCTGCTCGAGCAGCTCGTCGAGGCTCACCAGCTGCGCGCCGAGCTGCCCGGCCCGCTGCGCCGAGACGTACGGGTCGTAGGCGAGGATCTCCACACCGAAGCCCTTGAGCCGCTCGGCGACGAGCTGCCCGATCCGGCCGAACCCGACGATGCCGACCTTCTTGTCCAGGAGCTCGACGCCGCCGTACTTGCTGCGCTTCCACGCGCCGCCCTTGAGCGCCTCGTTGGCGGGCGCGATGTTGCGCGCGGTCGAGAGGAGCAGACCGACGGCGAGCTCGGCGGCCGACGTGATGTTGGAGGTGGGGGCGTTGACGACCATGACACCGGCCTGGGTGGCGGCGGGGACGTCGACGTTGTCGAGCCCGACCCCGGCGCGCGCGATGACCTTGAGGTTCTTGGCCGCGGCGATCGCCTCGGCGTCCATCTTGGTCGCGGAGCGCACCAGCACGGCATCGACCTCGGCGAGCGCCGGCAGCAGCTCGTCGCGGTTGGCGCCGTCGCAGGTGCGGATCTCGAAGTCCGGGCCCAGGGCGTCGATGGTGGCGGGCGAGAGTTCCTCGGCGATCAGCACGATCGGCTTGGTCACGTGTCAGTCCTTCGGTGGTCACGGGTTGGGAGCGGACCTTCCGGGAAAGGGTCCGCGCGAGCCAGGCACCGCACTGTGCCGCGCCCAGCATACGGGCAGGCGCCCACGATGTGGATAGCGAGTCCCGGGATGTGAGCGCGACTCGGAGCGTGGTGCCAGCCACCCCCGGGTCACGCCCCGCACCGGGTCGTGCGGCTCAGTGCGACAGCAGCGCGCACCCGGCGTGGAAGCCGTGGGCGAGCCCGCGCGAGATGTCCTTGAGCGACGGGCACGTGACGTGACGGCCCAGACCATAGGTGTTCTCGCCCGAGCCGGCGCAGGATGGTCCGCATGCAGGTACTCGTCACCGGCGGCGCCGGAGCACTCGGCAGCCTGGTCGTCGCTGAGCTGCGGCGTCGCGGGCACCAGGCGTCGCCGGCCAGCCGGCGCTCGGGCGTCGACCTCGCCACCGGGGAGGGCCTCGCGGCTGCGGTGCGGGACGTCGACGCGGTCGTGCACTGCGCGACGAACCCCTTCCGCGCCAGGGCTGTCGACG